>QGVD01000102.1 GCA_003242685.1 Pseudomonadota bacterium
CCGCTGGCCGCCGACCGGCAGAGGCTGCAGGCCGGTGGGACCGGTACGCGCGATCTTCTTCCGCCGCGCGTAGATGCGACCCGTTCGAGGCATGGCGTGCTCTCCTCGTCGCGTCCGGCGGCGTCGCAAGAACGAGGCCAGGCTCCCCGCAGCGCGTGTGTTGTCGTCGGCGCGTGCAGCGCCGAATCCGCGCAGCTTCGTTTCGATGAATTTCGCAACAGACATACTCAGGTAGACGCGCGAGCGTGCACAGAGTTCGAACGTCGCGTTCGTGCGACAGTCATCGTGGCTCGCGGACGAGCGTACCATCGCCGCCCATTGCCGCTGTGACGCTGGCGGCGTTAGGCTCTCGCCGCCATGGCAAGCGATTCACCCAATCCGTCCGGAGGACGTCAGACGGCCATCTGGCCGTGGCTGCTCCTGCCGCTCGTCACGCTCGCGATGTTCTTTGCGCTGCGAAGCCTGCGCGACGCGGCCGAGGCGCGCCCCGTCCCAGCCGCCACTGAACCCGGCGTCGAGATACCTGTCTCGCCTCTGCCGTAGCGTGCGGCGGCGCCCCCGCTCGCGATTCCCGCCGGACTCCTTCCGCAGGGACCCGCGTTGCGCCTGCCGGCAATGATTCGCGCTGGCCCGCTTCGGAAGCGGCCGCTAGGATATGCCGCTTTTTTCGGTGAGCCCCATGCCCCGCCGTCGCACACCCAGGGTCGGTTTCGTCAGCCTCGGCTGCCCCAAGGCGCTCGTGGATTCGGAGCGCATCCTCACGCGCCTGCGTGCCGAGGGATACGAAGTGGCGCCTTCCTACGAAGCCGCCGACGTCGTCGTCGTCAACACGTGCGGCTTCATCGACGCCGCCATCGACGAGTCGCTGGAAGCGATCGGCGAGGCGATGGAGCAGAACGGCCGCGTCATCGTCACCGGCTGTCTCGGCGCGAAACCCGAGCGCATCCTCGAACGTCATCCGCACGTGCTGAAGGTGACCGGCCCGCACGCCTACGAGGATGTGATCAACGCCGTCCATGAGCACCTGCCGCCGCAGCACGATCCGTTCTTCGATCTGCTGCCGCCACAGGGCATCCGCCTCACGCCGCGGCACTACGCCTACCTCAAGATCTCGGAAGGCTGCAACAACAAGTGCAGCTTCTGCATCATCCCGTCCCTGCGCGGCAAGCTCGCGAGCCGTCCCATCGACGAAGTGCTGCGCGAGGCGGAACGGCTCGTCGCGTCCGGCGTGAAGGAGCTGCTCGTAATCTCGCAGGACACGAGCGCCTACGGTGCGGATCTCAGATATCGCGCGGGCACGTGGCGCGGCACGAGCTACGAGACGCGCTTCGTCGACCTGGCGCGCGGGCTCGGTTCGCTCGGCGTCTGGGTGAGGCTGCACTACGTCTATCCGTATCCGCACGTCGACGAGGTCATTCCGCTCATGGCCGAGCGACGCGTGCTGCCCTATCTCGACATTCCCTTCCAGCACGGCAGTCCCACCGTGCTCAAGCGAATGCGGCGCCCGGCTCACGCCGTGAACACGCTCGAGCGCATCCGCCGCTGGCGCAAGGAGTGCCCGGACCTCGTGATCCGCAGCACCTTCATCGTGGGCTTTCCGGGCGAGACGGAGGCCGAGTTCCAGGAGCTTCTCGACTGGCTGGAGGAGGCGCAGCTCGATCGCGTGGGCTGTTTCAAGTACTCGCCCGTCGAGGGTGCGGCTGCCAACGCCCTCGCCGATCACGTGCCCGAGGAAGTGCAGGAAGAGCGCTACGCACGCTTCATGGAGCGTGCACGCAAGATCAGCGCGACGCGCCTCGCCGCGCGCGTGGGCAAGCGTATGCGCGTGCTCGTCGATGCCATCGAGGATGGAGTCGCGATCGCGCGCAGCGAGACGGATGCTCCCGAGATCGATGGCGTCGTGCGCATCGATGGTGCCGGCAAGCTCAAGGTCGGCGACTGGGCCGAGGTGGAGATCACCGGCGCGGACGACTACGATCTGAGCGCGCGCCTTCTCGCCTGATCCTCATCGGAGACCTGCACATGGACGACGCCGCGGCCGTGCGACACAACAGGGAAGCGAACCGCTTCGAGCTCGAGCGCGAGGGGCGCCTCGCGATCGCGGAGTATCGGCTGCACGGCGACACGATCACCTTCACGCACACCTACGTTCCGCCCGAGCTGCGCGGCGGCGGAGTCGGTTCGGCTCTCGTACGCGGCGCGCTCGAGTACGTCCGTGCGCAAGGGCTCAAGGTGGTGCCCGCCTGCAGCTTCGTTGCGAAGTACATCCGCGAGCATCCCGAGACGCAGGATCTGCTCGCCGCGCAGCACAGCTTCGACTTCTGATCCGGCATGCGCCGGCGCGGCCCTGGAATCTAGGGCCGCGCCTGATCCGGCCGGCTGTAGTCGCACACGCCTTCGGGGAAGATCTTCTCGAGCTGCGCGATCTGCTCCGGCGTCGGCGACCACGGCAGGTAGTCTCCGTCGGCGACCGCCTGCTCCACCGGCTTGAGCGCGCAGCGGTAGATCCCGCCTTCGATCGGCCCTCCGGCCACGATGCGTGACGTGGAGTAGATCGGGAAGCGCTGCGTGCAGGGTCCGGCCGGCTTGTCGTCGAGGATGCCGTCCCAGGCGTCGTCGCCCGCGTAGATGAGCCGGCCGTTGACGTCGAAGCAGCTGTCGACCGCACGCGGCGGACGGTTCTCCCGGATGCTCTTCGTCGGGTTCGCGCGGATGTTGCGCATCCACTCGTCCATCACCGCGATCGCATCCATCGACTGGCTTGCCTTCGGCATGCCAGGTACCGTGTCGGTGAACCAGATTACCAGCATGTCCGAGTTGCCCATCGTGTCCAGCACGCGTTTGCGTATCGCGAAGCTCTGGTGCACGTTGTGCATGTCGAGCTCGCGCTCCATGTACAGGCGGTGATCGATCGTCGGCCGGTCGAGCCTGCCGCTGAACACCATGCCCGAGGTGTACGCCGCGCGCATCGCGCCGAGATCGCCACGCGTGCGCGGCGCGGGCTCACCGGGACCGGGGCTGAGGTTCATGTTGCGCCGGCTCCAGGGGTCGAAGTAGGAGGGATCCGCGAGCACCCTGGCGATCTCGCTCTGCGAGGTGCCAAAGAACGGGAAGCCCTCCTGCACCATCTCGCTCGGCTGCTTCCAGCCCCCGATGTGCCAGTTGAGGTGCAGGAACTCGTCGAAACTGATCTTGCCCTCCTGCAGCGGGCGCAGCCCGTACTGCACGCCGACGTTGTCCCAGGTGGAGCGCGCTGCACCCGTCTCGTCCACGCCGTAGATGTTCCGCAGGTCGTCCCAGTGCGTCCAGCGGATGGCCGCGATCGCCGATTGCGGCTCGTAGTTCTGCTGATTCGGCACCTGTCCGTACAGTGGATTCATCGCCAGAGGCGTGAGCCCGCGCCATGAAGCGACGCATTCCGTGGAGCCGCGAGCGCCGCCATAGCCGAGCGCGAGCTTCAGGGGAAAGAGCGGATCGTCGACGTCCTCGAAGCCCTCCTCGGCGTTGAGGCCGACCAGCCAGCTGCGGTTCTTCGTGACACTCCACTTCGGGTTCGTGCGGTCGGTGACGTCCATGTAGTGCTCGAGCAGCTCGCAGTCACCGATGTGGATCGTCTGCGTGACCATGTCCGGATACGACTGCACCGGCAGCAGCGCATCGAGCACGCCGGGATGGTTCTGCGCGATGATGTACTGCTGGATCGCGCCGCCCGAGCCGCCGAGGCCGACGGTGTATGTCGGCACGCCGTAGCGCTCGATGAAACGTTCCTTGGTCATCATCGCGGTCTCACCCGCTACCTGCAGGTTGTAGTGCGTCCCCGTGTTGTTGCCGCTCGAGTGCGCGATGGCGTAGCCGAGCCGGAGAATGTCGGGGTTCAGCGAGCCGCCGTGCAGCGTGCCCTGCGAGTGTCCGATCGCGACGCCGCCCTGGAACCAGTACAGCAGGCGGCCGTTCCACAGGCTCAGGTCCGGCGCGTCCGGGTTTTCGCCGGCCGGCGCGAGCATCGCGAAGCTGTAGAGAAAGCGGTTGATGGTGCCGATCTCCCGCCGCACGACGAAGTCGACCGTGCGCCCATCGGGCAGCGTCACGGTCGACATGTCCGCGGGACGGCTGCCGTCGGCGGGCAGCGGTGCCCAGGCATTGCCCGTCGTGCGGTACAGGTAGGTGACGAAGGTCTCGATCGAGCAGTCGCGGCTGTAGCCGATCACGTTGCCGGCGCTGTCGAACACGCGAGTACCGGGCGGAGTGACGCTGTCGACCAGGGGTTGCCGGTCCACGCCACTCTGCGTCGTGGTACAGACGAACGGATGCTGCTGCAGCCCGGAGAACATCGGGCCGGTGATCGGGTAGTTCGTCAGCGTGAGCGAATCGCGCAGTGAATTCTCGTTGACGTACACCTCGAGAAGGTTCTCGCCCTCGACGAGGCCGCTGATCACCCCTTCGAGCCGATGACCATCGGAGCGCAGCTTCGCATCCAGCGGCCGGCCGTTCAGGACGAGCCTCACCTTGTCGTGCAGCCCCGGTGCGGCAATCACCTCGATGCGCGCGTCACCGCCGGACACGTACTGCGGCGGGCTCGACAGCACACGGAGCTGGACGTTCTTGCCCTGGCTCTGTGCTTTGCCTGCGCTCGCAACCGGTTGCGCAGGTTGATTTTTTCCTGAGCGCGACTGCGCATTCGAATCATTCGCGACGGCGAGCGCCGCCGCCATGAATGCGACGGTCAGAGCCAGACGCACCGATTCACGAGGTTTGGAGCGGACGCTTCCGGAACACAGTCGGTTTCTTCTCATGTGACACGCCTCCCCTTCGTGTACGTGTCGTGCAACGCGACCGCCGCAGGACGTGCCGCTATGGTGTGCGCTCTGGCACACTGCGAACAAGGTATGGACGATGCTGCCGGTGCAGCATCTTCGTCCTCCCGCGGCGGCTCGCGGCCGAAGAGCCTGCGGCGCATCGCCTCGAAGCGCTGCCCCAGCTCGGCGCGTTCACGCAGCAGCTCGATCAGCTCCGGATTGCGGCTGACGACATCCCGCATGTTCTTCCGGAAATCCTCCCGCCGAGCCTCGATCGCCGCGATCGCGGGTATCGGTGGCGAGACCGATCCCTGGGGCATCGGTGAGCTCTGATCGAGAAGGCGCTGCAGGTTGACCGCGCCCTCCCGGCCCTCGTTCTCGTACGCCTTGCGTTCGTACACCGCAACGCAGTAGCGCCGCTCGAGACGCGTCCCGACGCGCGCCTCGCGCCTGCAGTGCACGTCGAAATCGTCGTTGCCGTTCAGCTCGTTGTAGCGCTCGTAGAAGCGGTCTTCGAGCCGCACCATCTCGAGGCGCAGCTCGTTGAGCTTCGCCCGCGTGGCTTCGACGACGACTTCTTCGCGAGACACGCTCTCGTCCGCCGGGTCGGCCGCCGAAGCGCCGTGCGCCAGCGGTGCGAGCAGCAGGCAGGCGAGCACCGCGTCGCGTGTCTTTTTCACCGATGTCACTATCCGCTCACGCCGGCACGGCACCGTCTGCCGTGCCGGCGTTCGGACTCTCACCTCACGACGAGGAAGCCGCATCCTCCGCCGGCGGCTTCCGCCACAGACGCAGGGTGACGACGGAGGTCGAGAGATAACCCGGCACGTACGCATCAGGCGGCTGATCGGGCCCGAGCGCTACCGAGAGCGTGCTCGAAGAAACGAATCCCCCGGCGTACTGCTCGGGCAGACCGCTCAGCGCACCTCCGCAGTTGAAGGGCAGCAGACCGCGGGCGGGAGGCGCAGCCTGCACGAGCGTGCACTCGCCCCTGAACGTCCAGGGAATGCCGGCGGTGGTCCCCACCGCGTACATCTGCAAGACCGGGCGTTCCCGCGTGAACCGTCCGAGGCAGGCGCGAAAGTCACCGACCGGACGGCTGTGGCTGTTGGCGATGCGCGCGTTCGCGGGATCGAGCTCGATGGACGAGAGCTCGTAGCGGTCCTCGCTCGCCACTTCGAATCCCGCGGCCGCACAAAATTCCGTAGCCCCGCGCGTCTGCTCGGTGCGCGTAGTACGGAATATGTGGATCTCCTCGCGGCCGGCACGGACTTCGTCCGCATAGGCTGACTCGGGTCGAGCTGCATCGGCAGCGCTGCATGCGCAGACGGCGACTGCGGACAGCAGCACGAGTGCATCGTTCTTCTTCTTGGGCACGGGCGCCTCCTGATTGGTTGCTCACGTGCATTCTTCCACGCTGCAACCGCTGAGACCACCTGCCCGGTGATTCGGGTGAGCGTTCGGCGATTTACAAGTAGAGCACGTGGCCGGCAGTTCGTGATACATGAGGTGCACCCCGGTTGGTAAAGCGCTCCGCTGAAGCCGACGCACGGAGGAAGCGGCTGTACCTCGCGCCCGCACCGCGGGGAATGACGATTTGCTCCTATACTTGCAGCCTCCCCCGATCGAACAAGGAGAACTCGATGGCGGACTTTCTGCATTCGAAGCTCGTCGTCACGGGTGCGAGCGGTCACCTCGGCCGGCGCGTCGTGGAGCTGCTCGCGGCGAAGGGCGCAACCAATCTGATCGCCGCGACGCGCACACCGGAGAAGCTCGCGGGGCTGCCGGGCGTCACGGTCCGCAAGGCGGACTTCAGCGATCCGGCGTCGCTCGACGCGGCGTTCGCAGGCGCGGACCGCGTGCTCATCATCTCGACGGATCGCATCGACGTGCCGGGCCTGCGCATCCAGCAGCACCGTGCCGCCGTGGAGGCCGCGAAGCGCGCCGGCGTGAAGCGCATTCTCTATACGTCGATGCCGAATCCCGACCGCTCCTTCATTCCATTCGCGCCGGATCATCTCGAGACGGAGCGCGCGATCGAGCAGAGCGGCGTCGAGTTCACCATCCTGCGCGTGAGCTGGTACGCCGAGAATCTCCTCGGCACTCTGGCCGGGCCGCTCAAGACGGGCAAGTGGTATACCGCGGCCGGCAACGGTCGGATCGCGTATATCCCGCGCGAGGATGTCGCGCGTGCGGCAGCGGCCGCGCTGGCTTCATCGGGCGGTGCCGACGAGCGCCTCGACATCACCGGCGCCGAGCTGCTCACGGTGCCCGAGATCGCGAAGATCGTTTCGGAAGTCACCGGCAAGCCGATCGAGGTCGTGCCCGTTTCGGATGAGGAGCTCGAGAAGATGCTTGCGGCCGCCGGCATGCCGCCCTTCGTGATTCCGCTCGTCATCGGCACCGAGCGCAACATCCGCGCGGGCAACTTCGACGTCCAGAGCGACGCGGTGCTGCGGATCACGGGCAAGGCACCGCAATCCCTGCGCGACTTCCTCATTGCGAACCGCGCGGCGCTGCCGGCGTGATCGCGCTCATTAGTCCGCCAATGCAGGCCGGCACCGAGAGTCCCGCATGAGCGGCCGGATGCCGGCACTCTTCTTCGGGCACGGCAGCCCGATGAACACGCTCGAGCTCAACGCCTTCACGACGGCGTGGCGCACGCTCGGGCAGAGGCTGCCGCGACCCGAGGCGCTGCTCGTGATCTCGGCTCACTGGTTCTTCGGTGCCACCGCGGTCACGGCCATGCCGCGGCCGCGGACGATTCACGATTTCTACGGCTTTCCGCCCGAGCTGTACGCGTTCCAGTACCCGGCACCGGGCTCGCCCGAGCTCGCGCAGGAAGTCGTCGAGGTCGTGAAACCTCACTGGGCCGGCCTCGATTACGACCAGTGGGGCCTGGATCACGGGACGTGGAGCGTGCTCGCGCATCTCTATCCGGATGCGGACGTGCCGGTCGTGCAGCTTTCGATCAATGCGCTCCAGCCCCTCGAATACCATCTCGAGCTCGGGGCGCGGCTCGCGCCGCTGCGCGATCGCGGCGTCATGATCCTCGGCAGCGGCAACGTCGTGCACAACCTGCGGCGTCTCACGTGGGACCGGCCGGACTTCGCGTACGACTGGGCGCGGCGCTTCGACGACGCTGTCGTCGAGCAGCTCGCACGTGAGCCGGGCGATGTTCTCGAGCTCACCCGCCATCCGGACTATCGCCTCGCTGCGCCGACTCCGGATCACTTCATTCCGCTCATCTACATTGCGGCACTCGCTGCCGAAGAAGGCGTCCCCGCAGAAGCGCTCGTGCGCGGACACACGATGGGCTCGGCGTCGATGACGTGCTTCGGCGTCGGCGTGCAGCGCGATATCCTGCACGAGGCAGGGCGGTAACCCATCCCCTGTCACATCAGCGGACCCTCGTACGTCTATGGCCCGGCGTACGCGAACCCGCGCTTCTTGCCGCTTGCCTCGACGAAGATCGCAGCATGAGCTCTACCTGCAGCCATCCGCAGACCGATTCGAGCCGCACTGCCCTGCACGCGGACCCGTTCAGCGTGCACCGGCCGCAGCTGTTCCGTCTCGCCTACCGCATGCTCGGCAGCCGCGCGGATGCCGAGGATGTGCTGCAGGAAGCGTGGCTGCGCTGGCGGGGGCGCGGTCCGGAGCCGGTGCAGTCGGAAGAGGCATGGCTCGTCACGGTGGTCACGCGGCTCGCGATCGACCGTCTGCGCGCCCTGAAAGCCGAGCGCACGAGCTACCCCGGACTGTGGCTCCCCGAACCGCTGATCGAAAAGGAGGACGGGCCGATGACTCCGGACGCGGCGGCGGAGCTCGCCGACGAGCTGTCGATGGCGCTCCTCGTCGTCCTCGAACGCCTGGGTCCCGATGAGCGTGCCGCGTTTCTGCTGCGCCAGACGTTCGATTACGACTACGCCGACATCGCGGCCATGCTCGGCAAGACCGAAGCGGCCTGCAGGCAGGCGGTGCACCGTGCGATCGAACGCGTGAGACAGGAGCGGCCGCGCTTTCGGGTGGATCCCGAACGCCATCGCACTCTTCTTCAACGCTTCATTGCGGCGGCGCGCAGCGGCGAGCGCAAGGCAATCGAGGCGCTGCTCGCGGAGAATGCGCAGCTCACCTCCGATGGCGGAGGCAAGGTGCCGAGCTTCTCGCGCATCCTCTGTGGAAGCAGGAGCATCGCCAAGGTCTACTGGGCCTTTCACCGGCGGCTCGGCGGCCGGATCGAATACCGCTTCGCAAGGATCAACGGCGAGCCGGGTCTGCTGCGCTTCATCGACGGTGAGCTCGAATCCGCTCAGGCAATGGTGACGGACGGCGAGCGCTTCGTCGCGATCTACATCGTGCGCAATCCCGACAAGCTCCGGCACATCGCAGCGCTCGCCTGACTGTCACAGAA
>QGVD01000003.1 GCA_003242685.1 Pseudomonadota bacterium
ACCTTGAGCTGATCCGAGCGCCCGAGAGGCATCACGGGCAGATCGTCGAGGTCGGCGACGTGGTGCTCGCGATCGGCAACCCGATCGGGCTGTCGCAGACCGTCACGCACGGCATCGTGAGCGCGACGAGCCGGCGGCAGCTCGGGGTCGCCACTTTCGAGAACTTCATCCAGACCGACGCGCCGATCAACTTCGGAAATTCCGGAGGCGCGCTCATCGACACCAACGGGGAGCTCGTGGGCATCAACACGGCCATCGTCGCCAAGAATCTCGGCGTCGAAGGCATCGGCTTCGCGATTCCGGTCAACATGGTGCGCGGCGTCGTCGGTGAGATCGTCGCGCAGGGACGCGTGATCCGCGGCTGGATCGGCATCGTGCCGGAGGACGTGACGCAGCTCCAGGCGGCGGAGCTCGGTCTCCCGCAGGGCGGCGTGCTCGTCGTGAACCTGTACGCCGACGGCCCCGCGCAGCGTGCAGGGCTGCAGCCGGGCGACCTGCTGACCGAGATCGACGGCTCGCCGGTGCTCACCGCGCAGGATGCGCTCGCTCACGTCGCGAGCCGCAAGCCCGGACAGACGATCAGGATCAGGGGCATCCGGGGACGCGCGCCCTTCGAGGTGACGGTGACAGTCGCGGAGCGGCCGTACAGCGGATGAGGCGGAGGCCGGCGCAGTGAGCCGCACGGGATCGCAGAAGGGGACCGGCCGGATCGACGTGCGGCGCTTCGCCGACCGCTCGGCGCTCGAAAGCGCCCTCGTCGAGCGGCTGGTCGAGGCTTTCGAAGGCCCGAATACCGGCGTCGGAGTCGCCGTGATGCTTTCGGGAGGGTCCACGCCGGTTCCCGCATACGGGGCGCTTGCACGGCGCGGCATCCGGCCGGCAGCCGACCGGTACGTGCTCTTCTCGGACGAGCGCCACGTGCCGTCCGACAGCGAGGCGAGCAACTTCCATCAGACGCGACCGCTCATCGCGGCGCTCGCACTGCCTGAAACGCGGGTGCTGCGCGTGCGGACGGAGCTTCCGCTCGAGGAAGCCGCGGCGGATTACGAGCGGCGGCTCAAGGCGATGCTCGATGCCGGTGTCGGCATCGGCCTCGGCCTGCTCGGTCTCGGCGCCGACGGTCACACGGCTTCCCTCTTCAGTGCAGCGGATCTCGAACGCGGCGCCGGTCGTCTCGCGATTGCGGTTCAGCGGCCCGACGGCCGCGGCGCCGTGAGCGTCACGCCGCGACTGCTCGCGCGCGTGGCGACACCGGTGTTCGTCGTCGCGGGCGCCGACAAACGCGACGCGCTCGAGCGCTTTCTCGCCGGGGATCCTGGCTCGGTCGCGCGGCAAGCCGTCGCGGCCTGTCCGCACGTCGAGGTGTGGGCGGATCGGGAGGCCTATCCAGCCTGAGCCCGTGACTCTCAGCCGGAGGGGCCGTTCGGCGCCGAATGAACGATGCGGGTGCCGCCCCCGCAGGAGCGGGTCCAGTGCCGGCCATCGGCGCCGGGATCGTGCCATCCGCAGCGGCCCACGATGAGATCGTCTGCGGCCGAAGGACCCCAGCTTCCCGGCAGATACTCGTGAACGTGGCCGCTGCCGAGAACGGGATCGACGATCTCCCACGCGGCCTCGACCTCGTCCTGACGCGCGAAGAGCGTGGTGTCGCCGATCAGCGCATCGCCGATGAGCCGCTCGTAGGCATCCATCTCGTCGGGCTGCTCGTGGCAGACGAAGAGCTCCACCTCGCGGCCCTGCATCGCCGGTCCCGCCCGCTTGGCGTAGGCGCCGATCGCGATCGCGACGTCGGGACCGAGCCGGAAGCGCACGTAGTTCGGCTGGTCGGGCGCGAGATCGCCGAACACTCTTGCGGGCGGCGGTTTGAAATCCACGACCACCTCGGTCGCGGTCACCGGCAGGCGCTTGCCTGCGCGGATGTAGAACGGCACGCCGCTCCAGCGCCACGAGTCGACGGTGAGGCAGAGCGCCGCGTAGGTCTCGACGTTCGAATCCGGCGCCACGCCCGGCTCCGAGCGGTAGCCGCGGTACTGACCTCGCACGACGCTTCGCGGCTCGAGCGGGTGGATCGACTTGAAGACCTTCACCTTCTCGTCGCGCAGCGACTCGCTGTCGCTGCGCACGGGAGGCTCCATCGCGAGCAGGCCCACGATCTGCAGCAGGTGGTTCTGGATCACGTCGCGGATGGCACCAGCCTCCTCGTAGAAGCGGCCGCGCCCCTCGACGCCGATCCTCTCCGCCATCGTGATCTGCACGCTCGCGACGTAATTGCGGTTCCACAGCGGCTCGAGGAAAGTGTTCGCGAACCGGAAGTACAGCAGGTTCTGCACCGGCTCCTTCCCGAGATAGTGATCGATGCGCAGGATCGAGGACTCGTCGAAGACTTCGTGCAGCGTGCGGTTGAGCGCGCGCGCCGACGCGAGATCGCGGCCGAAGGGCTTCTCCACCACCACGCGCGCTCCCGTCGCGCATCCGGAGGCGCCGAGATGCCCGACCACCGTCTGGAACATGCTCGGCGGAATGGCGAGATAGTGCAGCGGCCGCGCCGCGTCTCCGAGCGCTTCGCGCAGCGCGCGGAACGTGCCGGCCTCGCGGTAGTCGCCGTCGACGTAGCGCAGGAGCTCCGCGAGCCGCTCGACGTGCGCCGACTCGCGCTCCGGCACGAAGTCCCGCAGGCTCTCCTTCATGCGTTCGACGAGCCGCTCGCGGTTCCAGCCGGCGCGCGCGACGCCGATCACCGGAACGGTCAGCCGCCCGCGGCGCACGAGGTGATAGAGCGCGGGGAAGATCTTGCGGTAGCTGAGGTCGCCCGTGACGCCGAAGATCACCAGTGCGTCGGCGTCCCTGCGCGTGGTTCGGATCGTGGCACTCATTGCCGCCGTGGCTCCCTGCGAATGCGGAATCGCGTCGAGCGCTCAGCGCTCGACGTGCCCGCCGAAGCCGAGCCGCATCGCCGACAGCACCTTGTCGGCGAACGTCGCCCGGCCCCTCGATGCGAAACGGGAATAGAGCGCGGCGCTCAGAACGTAAGCGGGGACTCCTTCCTCGATCGCGGCCTGCACCGTCCAGCGTCCCTCGCCCGAATCGGCCACGCGCCCCGAGAAGCGCTCGAGCTCATGGTCCTCCGCGAGCGCCGCCGCCGTGATATCGAGGAGCCGTGACGTGATGATGCTCCCGTGACGCCAGAGCTCGGTGATCGCGGCGAGATCGAAGCGGTACTGGAACCGGCGCGGCTCGGCGAGCGGCGCAGTCTCGGCGTCGACCGCAGCGGCACCGAGACCGACGTCCGCGTGCCTGAGCACGTTGAGCCCTTCCGCGTACGCGGCCATGAGACCGTACTCGATCCCGTTGTGGACCATCTTCACGAAGTGACCCGCGCCGTGCGGACCGCAGTGCAGATAGCCGAGCGGCGCAGTCCCCGTGACCGGGCTCCTGCCTGCATGCGGATCCGCAGCGCCGGGTGCGAGCGTCGCGAACACGGGCTCGAGCGAGGCGACGATGTCGGGCTCCCCGCCGATCATCAGGCAGTAGCCCTGCTCGAGGCCGAGCACGCCGCCGCTCGTGCCGACGTCCACGTAGTGGATGCCGGACGCGGCGAGCTCGTCCGCACGGCGGATGTCGTCGGCGAAATGAGAGTTTCCGCCGTCGATGACGATGTCACCGGCAGACAGGTGCTGCCGCAGCTCCGCGATGACGGCATCGACTGCCGCCGCAGGAACCATGATCCAGACGGCGCGCGGCGGACTCAGCTTCGAGACGAGCTCGGCAGGACTCGCCGCGTCGATCGCACCGTCCGCCACGACCGCGGCGCGCGCCTCGGCACCGCGATCGTAGACGACGCATTCGTGGCCGCCGCGCATGAGGCGACGGACCATGTTCGCGCCCATCCGTCCGAGGCCGATCATCCCGATCCGCATGGCAGGCTCCTTTGCTCGAGACTCGAAGAGTCTACATCCCCTGCCGCCCGTCGCAGGGAGACGCGGGGAAAGCGCTAGTGCGGCACGCGTCTGATCTGCGCGCCGAGCTGCGCGAGCTTCTCCTCGATGGCTTCGTAGCCGCGATCGATGTGGTAGATGCGCTCGATCTCGGTGCGGCCTTCGGCGACGAGTCCCGCGAGCACGAGGCTCGCGGAGGCGCGCAGGTCGGTCGCCATCACGGGCGCGCCGGTGAGCTTCTTCACGCCGTGGATGATCGCCGTGTTGCCCTCGAGCCGGATCTCGGCACCGAGGCGGCGCATCTCGAGCATGTGCATGAAGCGGTTCTCGAAGATCGTCTCGATGATCGTGCCGACGCCTTCCGCGATGGTGTTGAGCGCGGCGAACTGCGCCTGCATGTCGGTGGGGAAACCGGGATACGGCGCGGTGCGCACGTTGACCGAGCGCGGCCTGCGGCCGCGCATGTCGATCTCGATCCAGTTCGGTCCGATGCCGAGCCGCGCGCCCGCTTCCTCGAGCTTGACGAGCACCGCGTCGAGATGATCGGGCCGCGTGTTCTTGATGCGCACGTTGCCGCCCGTGATCGCGCCGGCGACGAGATACGTGCCGCTCTCGATGCGGTCGGGCAGCACCTCGTACTGCGTGCCGCGCAGCCGCTCGACACCCTGGACGACGATCTTGTCGGTGCCCGCGCCCTGGATCTTCGCGCCCATCGAGATCAGGAAATTGGCGAGGTCCACCACCTCGGGCTCGCGCGCGGCGTTCTCGATGACGGTTTCGCCTTCCGCGAGCGTCGCGGCCATCATGAGGTTCTCGGTGCCGGTCACCGTGACCGTGTCGAGCACGAGCCGCGCGCCCTTCAGCCGGTCGGCCCGCGCGCGGATGTAGCCACCCTCGATCTGGATGTCCGCACCCATCGCCTGCAGACCCGCGACGTGGATGTTCACGGGGCGCGCGCCGATGGCGCAGCCGCCGGGCAGGGACACGTCGGCGCGTCCGAAGCGCGCGACGAGCGGCCCGAGCACGAGGATCGACGCGCGCATCGTCTTCACGAGGTCGTAGGGCGCGAAGCACTCCTTGAGCGTCGACGCATCCACCTCTATGCGCATGCGCTCGTCCACGGTGACGCTGACGCCCATGCGCCCGAGCAGCTCGATCGTCGTCGTGACGTCCTGCAGGTGCGGCACGTTGCCGACGACGACCGGATCGTCCGCGAGGAGCGAGGCGGCGAGGATCGGCAGCGTCGCGTTCTTCGCCCCCGAGATGCGCACCTCGCCCTCGAGCGGGATGCCACCCTGGATCTGCAGCTTTTCCATGCGAGCCGTACCTTCAGCCGTTGCGGCGCGCGGCCCACTCCTCGGGCGTCAGCGCCTCGATGGACAGTGCGTGGATCTCGCGGCCCATGCGCTCGCCGAGCGCGCGGTACACGAGCTGGTGCCGCGCCAGGCTCCGCTTGCCGTTGAACTCGTTCGCCACCACGAGGGCCGCGAAATGTGTGTTGTCGTCGGACTGCACGACGACGTGCGCACCCGGCAGTCCCGCACGGATGAGCTCGGCGACTTCTTCGGGATTCATCGTTGCTCGAAGACCTCCTCGAGGGGGACTGTAGCAGAGCCCGGCCCCCGCGTTCGCCCCCGGGCGGTATCATGTGCGCATGTGCCCCGCTCCCGTCACCGCGAACGCGCAGGATGACGCCCGGCTCCTCGCCGCGGCGCGGCGTGCGCTCAATATCGAGGCGCGTGCGGTCGAGGCGCTCGTCGCACGGCTCGACGGACGCTTCACCGCCGCCTGCCGGCTGCTGCTCTCCTGCCAGGGCCGCGTGGTCGTCACCGGCATCGGCAAGTCCGGCCACATCGGCGGCAAGATCGCCGCCACGCTGGCGAGCACCGGCACGCCCGCCTTCTTCCTGCACCCGGCCGAGGCGAGCCACGGCGATCTCGGCATGATCACCCGCACCGACGTGGTGATGGCGATCTCCAACTCCGGCGAGACGCGCGAGATCGTGCTGCTGCTGCCGCACCTCAAGCGCCTCGGAGTGCCGCTGATCACGCTCACCGGCAAGCCCGACTCGACGCTCGCACGGGCATCGAACGTCGTGCTCGACGTGACGGTTCCCGAGGAGGCCTGTCCGCTCAATCTCGCCCCGACGGCGAGCACCACTGCCACGCTCGCCATGGGCGATGCGCTCGCGGTCGCGGTGCTCGACGCGCGCGGCTTCACCGCGCAGGACTTCGCGCGCTCGCATCCGGGCGGAAGCCTCGGGCGGCGTCTCCTGCTGCACGTCGAGGACATCATGCGCACGGGCGCCGACGTGCCGCGCGTGCATCCTGAGACTCCGCTCGGCGATGCGCTGGTGGAGATGTCGCGCAAGGGGCTCGGCATGACCGTGGTCGTCGATGCCGACGATCGCGTCGTCGGCATATTCACCGACGGCGACCTGCGCCGCGCGCTCGACCGGCAGATCGACGTGCACGCGACGCGCGTCGGCGACGTGATGACCCGCAACTGCAAGACGATCGGCCCGCACGAGCTCGCCGCCGAAGCTGCGCACCGCATGGAGCTGTACCGCATCACCGCGCTGGCGGTGACGGACGGGAACGGCCGGCTCATCGGCGCCTTCAACGTGCACGATCTGCTGCGCGCCGACGTGCTCTGACGCGGAGCCCGAAAGTCCAGCATGCCGCGACAGCCCGCAGACGCCGCCGCGATCCGGATGCTGGTGCTCGACGTGGACGGCGTCCTCACGGACGGGCGCCTCTATTTCGGTGCACGCGGAGAAGTGCTCAAGGTCTTTCACGTGCGCGACGGATACGGGCTGCGCCGGCTCGCGGATGCCGGGGTGCAGCTCGCCGTCATCTCCGGCCGCAGCTCACCGGCAGTTCTGCGCCGCTGCCGCGAGCTCGGCATCCATCACGTCGTGCAGGGCGCCGACGACAAGCTCTCCGCGTTCGAGCGCCTGCTCTTGCGGACGGGACTTACCGCCGCGCAGTGCGCGTGCATCGGCGACGACGTGCCCGACGTGCCGGTGATGCGCAGGGCCGGTCTGTCGTTCGCGGTGGCCGATGCGCACCCGGATGCGCGCAGCGCCGCGCATTTCGTCACGAAGCTGCCCGGAGGCCAGGGAGCAGTCCGCGAGGTCTGCGACCGTCTCCTCGCTGCGCGCAGCCGCGGCCGTCGCTCGCGATGATCGTGCGCATCCTGGCAGTGCTCCTCGTCGCCGCGGTGCTCGTGGCAACGCTCTTCGTGCAGCGTCCGGCAGGCATTTCCGGGCCTGCCGAGACCGCTCAGGACTCCGAACCCGATCTCGGCTACGCCGCTCGGGATGCGGAGATCGTCGAGACCGGTCCGGACGGCCTTCCCGTTTACACGCTCTCGGCCGCGCTCATCCGGCAGCGGCCCGAGGAGAGCAGCGTGCTCCTCGAAGAGGTGCGGATGCAGTACCGGGACACGAACGGGGACCTGTGGCAGCTCTCGGCTGCGGAAGGCACCATCCTCCAGGGCTCGGGCGTCGTGCGCTTCGCAGGCAACGTCCGGGTGGACGGCAGTCTGTCCCGCATGAAGCAGGCGGCGCAGATCACGACCGAGCAGCTCGCCTTCGACACCCGCGAGGAGGTCGTGAGCACCGAGGCCCCGGTGGTCATCGACTGGGGCAACGGCCAGCTTCGCGCGCGCGGCCTCGTCGCGAGCTTGAAGGGGGGTCGCCTGCAGCTAGAATCCGACGTACATGGACTGTTCGCTCAGTAAGGTCCCGCGGCGCGTGCTCGCCGGGCTCGTCCTGGCGCTCGCCGCGACGGCGGGATCCGCTGCCGAGCCCGTAGGGAGCGGCAAGCCCATCTCTCTCGACGCCGCCCGTACGACGTTCGACTACCGGGCCAACACGGTCGTCTTCGACGACATCGTGATCTCGCAGGAAGGAACGCGCATCGCGGCGAAGCGCGCCGAGGCGAGCGGCCTCGACTTCGAGAACAGCCGCTGGGTCTTCCAGGGCGACGTCCGCATCACGGTGGACGGACGCGGCAGCCTTTCCTCGGATCGCGCGGTCGTCGAGTTCCGCGACAACCGCATCGAGCGTGCGGAGATCACGGGCTCGCCGGCACACTTCGAGCAGAAGCTGGCTGCCAGCCAGCAGACGGCCCGCGGCCGCGCGGGAACGATCGAGTACAGCTTCGGCGGCGGCACGGTCCGCCTGTCGCAGGACGCCTGGCTCTCGGATGGGCGCCAGGAGTTCAAGGCGCCGCTCATCGTGTACGACATCCGCAAGGAGCAGGTGCAGGCCGCATCCGAGCCGGGTGCCGACGAGCGCGTGCGCATCACGATCCTGCCGCGCGAGAAGGAAGCGGCGGAGAAGAAGGAAGCGGCCGAACGGGGCGCTGCGGAAGACGCGAAGCCATGACGGTTCTCAAGGCGAGCGGACTCGCGAAGAGCTACCGGTCGCGCCAGGTCGTGCGCGACCTGTCGCTGGAGGTGCGCAGCGGGGAAGTGGTCGGTCTTCTCGGCCCCAATGGGGCGGGCAAGACGACCGCGTTCTACATGATCGTCGGCCTCGTGCCGGCCGATGCCGGCAAGATCCATCTCGGCGGCACGGACCTCACGCACCTGCCCATGCATCGCCGCGCCCAGCTCGGCGTGGGCTATCTGCCTCAGGAGGCCTCGGTCTTCCGCAAGATGTCCGTCGAGGACAACGTGATGGCGATCCTCGAGACGCGCGACGACCTCGACCGGGCGGCGCGCGAGCAGCGTCTCGAGGAGCTCCTCGAGGAGCTGCGCATCGCGCACGTGCGCAAGAGCCTCGGGATCTCCCTCTCGGGCGGCGAGCGGCGCCGCGTCGAGATCGCCCGGGCGCTCGCGGCGGAGCCCCGCTTCATCCTGCTCGACGAGCCCTTCGCGGGCGTCGATCCCCTGTCCGTGCTCGACATCCAGCGCATCATCCGTGAGCTCACCGCCCGCGACATCGGCGTGCTCATCACGGACCACAACGTGCGGGAGACCCTGGGGGTCTGCAACCGGGCGTACATCGTCAACCAGGGGACGGTGATCGCGACCGGAACCGCGGAAGAAATCCTTGCCAACCCCCAAGTGCGTGAGGTGTACTTGGGACGCTCCTTCCGCCTGTGACGGCCTCGGAGCCGTTGGCGGAAAATCGAGTTGGTTCAATGACTTGAATTCGGGGGCAAGAGGCCCCAGCGCAACACCATGCTCAAACCTTCCCTGCAGCTCCGGCTGGGTCAGCAACTGACCATGACCCCGCAGCTGCAGCAGGCGATCAGACTCCTGCAGCTGCCCTCTCTCGAGCTCCAGGCTCACATCCGGGAGATCCTCGAGACGAACGTCATGCTGGAGCCGGTCGAGGACACCGAGGCGACCGGCACCTTCGAGTCGCTCGAGGCGGCCTCGCAGGTCGAGGCGCCCGAATCCGAGCGCGAGAGCTCCGTCGAGGTGCTCGACGAGCACTGGGGTGAGCAGACCGTCGGACCCTCGGAGACTCCCTGGAACTCGGACGACGACGACGACCGTCAGCAGGATTTCGCCGACTCGTCGGGGCAGACGCTGCAGGATCATCTCGTGTGGCAGCTCGAGCTCGCGAAGCTCGAGCCGCGCGAGCTCGCCATCGCCCGCGCCATCGTCGATGCGATCAGCGACGACGGCTACCTCACCGAATCGCTCGAGGAGATCGCCCAGACGCTCCGGCCCGAAATCGAGTGCGATGCGGCCGAGGTCGAGCGGGTGCTCCTGCGCGTCCAGGCGCTCGATCCGCCCGGCGTCGGCGCACGCTCGGTGGGTGAGTGCATCGAGCTGCAGCTCCGGCAGCTCGATCCGAAGACGCCGGGCCTCGATATCGCGATACGCATCGCGCGGCAGTATCTCGAGCTCGTCGCCGGGCGCGAGCTGTCCCTGCTGCGGCGCGAGCTTCGCTGCACCGAGGAAGAGCTTGCCGCCGCGCTCGCGCTGGTGCGGTCGTGCCATCCCCGGCCCGGCTCGACCGTGAGCTCTGCCGCTCCCGAATACGTGGTGCCCGACGTGTTCGTACGGCGCACCGAGCATGGCTGGGCCGTCGAGATCAACCCGGCCACCCTGCCCCGCGTGAGGCTCAACCAGAGCTACGCGAGCCTCATCGGCCGCAATGCGAGCCACGCCTCGATGCGCGCTCAGCTCCAGGAAGCACGCTGGCTGCTGAAGAGTCTCGAGATCCGCAACGAGACGCTCCTCAAGGTGGCGCGCTCCATCGTCGAACGCCAGACCGCCTTCCTCGAGCACGGCGAGGAGTACATGCGGCCGATGATCCTCAAGGACATCGCCGAGGCCGTCGGCATGCACGAGTCGACGATCTCGCGCGTGACCTCGGGCAAGTACATGCATACGCCGCGCGGCGTGTTCGAGCTGCGCTATTTCTTCTCCAGTCAGGTCGAGGGCGCGGACGGATCCGGCACGTCCTCGACCGCGATCCGGGCCAAGATCAGGAAGCTCGTCAAGGAGGAAGACGCGGAGAACCCCTTGAGCGACGGACGCATCGCCGAGCTGCTCTCGGCCGAAGGCATTCCCGTCGCGCGCCGCACGGTGGCGAAGTACCGCGAGGCCATGGGGATCGCACCCTCCAACGAGCGCAGACGTCTTGCGTTGAAGCAGATGTAGCGAGTGGGCGAAACCGAGAAGGAGACGGCTATGCAGCTCAGCGTCACCGGTCACCACGTCGAGGTCACTCCCGCGCTGCGCGAGTACGTCGAGAAGAAACTGGAGCGCGTTGCCCGGCACTTCGATCACGTCATCGACGTGCACTGTGTGTTGACGGTCGAGAAGCTGCGACAGACCGCCGAAGCGACGTTGCACATGCGCGGCGGCTCCATACACGCCAACGCAACCGACCCCGACATGTACGCGGCCATCGATGCCCTGAGCGACAAGCTCGATCGCTGCGTGATCAAGCACAAGGAGAAGCTCGCCGACCACCACGCCGCCGAGGCACGCAGAAGCCTGCGCGCCTAGAGCGTCCTGAACGCTTCCGGTCCCTTTCCCTGCGCGAGAGGAACCGGGAACGAGACAGCGGGCGGGTGACTGACGGGGTTATGTCATCAGCCCGCCTTTCCCGTACCGGGCTTGCGGCCGGAACGGGCGGCGACTAACGTCCTCGAACGATGCGCATCATCATCGTGAGTGGACTGTCCGGTTCCGGGAAGAGCGTGGCGCTGCACATGCTCGAGGACCTGGGCTTCTACTGCATCGACAACATCCCCGCCGCGCTCCTCAAGCCCTTCATTTCCCACGCCGTACGCAGCCCCGAGCCCGCGTACGAGCGCACCGCGGTCGGGCTCGACGCGCGCAACACGGCCGCCGAGATCGCGACCGTTCCGCGGCTCATCGACGAGCTCAAGCGCAGCGGCATCCTCTGCGAGGTGCTCTTCCTCATCGCGAGCGAGGACGAGATCCTGCGCCGCTTCGCCGAGACGCGGCGCAAGCACCCGATGAGCCGCGGCGACGTCGACCTGCGCGAGGCCATGGAGATGGAGCGCCGCCTCCTCGAACCCATCGCCAACGCGGCCGACCTCGTCATCGACACGTCGCGCATGAGCGTGCACGAGCTGAGGAAGGTGGTGCATCTGCGCGTCGAGCAGCGCGCGACCGGCCGGCTGTCGATCACGTTCGAATCGTTCGGCTTCAAGAACGGGATACCGGGTGACGCGGACTTCGTGTTCGACGCCCGCTCCCTGCCGAATCCCTACTGGGAGCCCAGCCTGCGCAACCTCACGGGACGCGACCCCGAGGTGATCCGCTTTCTCGAGGCGAACGGCGACGTCGCCCGCCTCATCGACGACATCGAGCGCTTCATCGAGGCGCGCATTCCCGAGTTCGAGGCGAGCAACCGCGGCTATCTCACCGTGGCGGTAGGGTGCACCGGCGGGCAGCACCGCTCGGTGTACATCGTCGAACGGCTCGCGGCACGCTTCGCCGCTCGCTATCCGTACGTCACCGCCCGCCACAGCTCGCTCCCCGACGTCGATCTCGTCGTTCCCGAGCGCTCCGACGCCGCGCGCGCCTGAAACGCGCTGGTGAGCGCGGGCGCACGCCGTTACACTCGCGGCGCCTTCCGCGGGGTCCCCCGCGCCATCTCGCGCGCGGGGCTGCGAGTTGCGGTGCGACGGTAATGAACGCTCAGATCATCCATGACCGAGAGGCCCGGTTGAGCGCCCTCAAGGCGGCGCTCGATCAGGGCACGCTGCGCGCCGCGCACCGCATGGTCAACGCCATGCACCCGGCGGAGATCGCCTCGCTCATCGAGTCTCTCCCTCCCGCGCAGCGCGAGCTCGTCTGGGATTTCGTCGATCCCGAGCTCGAAGGCGACGTCCTCGTGGAGCTCAACGAGAACGTGCGCTCCGCGCTCATCCGGGGCATGGACGCCGAAGAGCTCGTCGCGGCTGCGGAAGGCATGGACGTCGACGATCTCGCGGACCTCGTCGCGGATCTGCCGGAAGCCGTCACCCGCCAGCTCCTCAAGTCGCTCGATCAGCAGGATCGCGAGCGCCTGAACACGGTGCTCGCCTACCCGGCCGACAGCGCGGGCGGTCTCATGAACACCGACACGGTCAGCGTCCGCCCGGACGTGACCGTCGAGGTGGTGCTGCGCTACCTGCGCATGCGCGGCGAGCTGCCGGAGAAGACCGACAGTCTCTTCGTCGTCGACCGCTACAACCGCTTTCTCGGCAGCGTGCCGCTCACGCGGCTCCTCACCGAGAACCCGGATCGCCTGGTGGGCGAGCTCGTCGAGCAGGAAGCGCCGCGCATCGATCCGGAGACGCCCGCCCAGGAAGTGGCGCAGCTCTTCCAGGATCGCGACCTGGTCTCCGCGGCGGTCGTCAGCCCCACCGGGCAGCTTCTCGGGCGCATCACGGTCGACGACGTGGTGGACGTCATCCGCGAGGAGGCCGAGCACTCGGTGCTCAGCATGGCGGGCCTCCCCGACGAGGCGGACGTGTTCGCGGGCGTGCGCGCCTCGTCGCAGCGGCGTCTGGTCTGGCTGGGCGTCAATCTCTGCACCACGTTCATCGTGGCGTGGGTCGTGCGGCACTTCGAGAGCACGATCGAACGCGTCGCGACCCTGGCCGCGCTCATGCCCATCGTCGCGAGCATGGGCGGCATCGCGGGAACCCAGACGGTGACGCTCATCATCCGCGGTCTCGCGCTGGGTCAGATCCAGTGGTCGAACGCGCGCTGGCTGCTCTTCAAGGAGCTCGCGGTAGGCGGGCTGAACGGCCTCATCATCGCCGGCGTGGTGAGCATCGTGACGGGCATGTGGCTCGGCACGTGGAAGATCGCCGCCATCGTCGGCGCCGCGATGCTGATCAACGTACTCGCGGCGGCGGGCATCGGCGTGATGGTGCCGCTCGCGCTGCGGCGGATGAAGATCGATCCCGCGCTCGCCGCCGGCGTGCTCCTCACGACCTTCACCGACTGCATCGGCTTCGCGACGCTGCTCGGCCTCGGCGCGCTGTTCCTCACGTAGCTTCGCTGGTTTCCGCGACCGTCGGCGTGGCGATGGCCGGCGGCACCTTTTCGCCGCTCATGAACGCGAGCAGCTCGTCACGCGCCTCCATGGCGTCCCGGTAGCCGAGCTCGATGAGCTCGCGCGTGTAGCCCGACTCGAAGAGCAGATAGCTCGCGAGCTGACTGCCCGCGATGCCGCGCGCGCCGACGACCCTGAGCAGCGCGCGCACGCCCGGCGGCATCTCGTGCACGTGGCGCGCGGCGATCTCGCGCGGATCCACGCTCGGCGCGAGCATCAGCGCGTCGATGTGACGGACACGGTGCGTCGCAGGTGCGTACCGCACGAGCTGATTGATCATCTCGAGCTGCTCGAGATCGGCGTAGATCTGGTCGGTGAAGAGCGTGTCGAGCATGTAGCCGAAGATCTGCCCCGGCGTCGGCGACACCGAAGGCGCCCGAGGCACCGAGACGCCGGCCGCCTGGCGGGCACGCACGCCGAGGATGAGCAGCCGGTCGGCGCCGAGGTGGATCGCAGGGCTGAGCGGTGCGAGCTGACGCATCGCACCGTCCCCGAAATGCTCATGCCCGAGCTTCGTCGCCGGGAAGAGCATGGGAATCGACAGGCTCGCCATCAGATGCTCGAGCGTGAGCTGCGTACGACGTCCCATGCGCTGCGCGCGCGACCAGGGCTCGATCTCGGGCACGCCGTCGAAGAAGGCGACCGAATGCCCCGTGACATAACTCGTCGCGCACAGTCCGACGGCGCGCAGGTGACCGCGCGCGATGCTGGTGCGGATTCCCGCGAAATCGATGCGCCGCGTGAGCAGCTCGCGCAGCGGAGTGTTGTCGAGCACCGATTTCGGGGGATGCAGCACGAAGCCGCTCGAGAGCAGAGCGATCAGCCAGTGCAGGCCCGCGCGCAGCATGTGCCCGGGGTCGACGTGGAACACTTCGTGCGAGCGGAAGTTCGCCCAGACTTCCTCGAGGCCCGCGACGGCCCGGCGCCAGTGATGGGCTTCCGCCGCGAGCACGGCAGCGGCGACGGCGCCTGCCGATGTCCCCACGATGACCGGAAAGGGATTGCGCGCCCGCGGCAGCAGCTCTGTCAGGGCTCTGAGCACGCCTATCTGATACGCCGAGCGCGCCCCACCCCCCGTCAGTACCAGGCCTACCACCGGCTGCAGCGCCCGCCGGCGTGCAGTCCGGGATGTCACGTCGTTCATGTGCCGCCAATTCTGGTCATACTGGTCCCACTGCTACAATGCCGTGCGGGAACTGATTCTCATTCCCCGCAATGGAGGCCCCATGAGACTTCCGGTCGTCGGTGCGCTTTTCGCCCTCGCCTTCCTCGCCCAGGCCCCCGTGACGCTCGCAGCCCCAGAAGTCGGCGCCGAAGCGCCGGGCTTCCGTCTGCAGGATCAGAACGGCAAGTGGGTCGAACTCAAGGACCATCGCGGCAAGTGGGTGGTTCTGTACTTCTATCCCAAGGACAACACGCCGGGCTGCACCACTCAGGCCTGCGAGTTCCGCGACAACATCTTCGCCTTCCGCAAGGCCGGCGCGGTGATCCTCGGCATCAGCGTCGACGACGTGGAGTCGCACAAGGCCTTCGCGGAAGAGCACGGGCTGCCCTTCCCGCTCCTCGCGGACGCGAACAAGGAGGTCGCGAAGGAGTACGGCGTGCTGCGGAGCTTCGGTGCGATGGAGGTCGCGTCCCGCCAGACCTTCATCATCGACCCGCAGGGACGCATCGTGAAGCACTATCCGAACGTCGATCCGAAGGGTCACTCTCAGGAAGTGCTCGCGGACCTCGAGACGCTGAAGAAAGCCGCGAGCTGACGCCATAGTTCGCCCCATCCAGCGCTCCCCGTTCCGCGGGGAGCGCTGGATTCTTCATGCCGGTCTCTCTTCCTCGCCCGGCGCAGACGCAGCCTGCTGCCCGGCAGTAGTGCCGCGCTTCAGCGCATCGATCGCCCTGTCGAGCCCGCCGAGCGTCAGCGGGAACATCCGGTCGCCGATGATCTCGCGCGTGATGCGGATGGACGGCGTGTACTCCCAGCGCTCCTGCGGCTCCGGATTGAGCCACACCAGATGCGGGAACGCGGCGCACAGCCGCTGCATCCAGACCGCGCCCGGCTCCTCGTTCCAGTGCTCGATGCTGCCGCCCGCCAGCGTGATCTCGTACGGGCTCATCGTGGCATCGCCGACCACGATCACGCGGTAGTCGGGCGGATACTTCCGCAGGATGTGCAGCGTCGGCGTCAGCTCCGTGTGGCGCCGGCGGTTGTCGCGCCAGACGTGCTCGTACAGAAAGTTGTGGAAGTAGAAATGCTCGAGATGCTTGAACTCGCTGCGGGCCGCGGAGAAGAGCTCCTCGCACACCCGCACGTGCGCATCCATCGAGCCCCCGACGTCGAGGAACAGCAGTACCTTGATCGCATTGTGACGCTCGGGCACGAGCTTGACGTCGAGGAGACCTGCGTTGCGCGCCGTGGCGTCGATGGTGCCCTCGAGGTCGAGCTCTTCGGCCGCACCCTCGCGCGCGAAGCGCCGCAGGCGGCGCAGCGCGAGCTTGATGTTGCGCGTGCCGAGCTCGACGGTGTCGTCGAAGTTGCGGTACTCGCGCCGCTCCCACACCTTGACCGCGCTGCGGTTGCCGCCGCCCGCGCCGATGCGCACGCCTTCGGGGTTGTAGCCGCGCGATCCGAACGGTGAGGTGCCTCCGGTGCCGATCCAGCGATCACCGCCTTCGTGACGCTCGCGCTGCTCGGCGAGTCTCCTGCGCAGCGTCTCGAGCAGCTTCTCCCAGCCGCCGAGCGACTCGATCTGCCGCTTTTCCTCTTCGGTCAACGCGCGCGAGACCGCCGCCTCGAGCCACTCCTTCGGAACCTCCGCCACGAAGCGCTCGAAGAGCCGCTCGGCACCCTTGAAGTGCACGGCGAACGCCCGGTCGAACCGGTCGAAGTGCCGCTCGTCCTTCACCAGACAGGTGCGCGCGAGGTAGTAGAAATCCTCGGCGGACAGCCATGCCACGCGCTCCTTCAGCGCCTCGAGCAGCGTGAGGAACTCCGGCACCGTGACCGGAACTCCCGCCGCGCGCAGCTCGGTGAAGAAGCGCACCAGCATCAGCGCGACCTGCGATGCAGGAACACGAGCTGCTCGAACAGATGCACGTCCTGCTCGTTCTTGAGGAGCGCACCGTAGAGCGGCGGCAGCGACTTCTTCGGATCGTCGGAGCGCAGCGCCTCGGGCGGCACGTCCTCCGCCACGAGCAGCTTGATCCAGTCGAGGAGCTCGGACGTCGAGGGCTTCTTCCTGAGCCCGGGCATCTCGCGCACCCTGTAGAACGCCGCGAGCGCCTCGGCGAGCAGCTCCCGTTTGAGGCCGGGGAAGTGGACCTCCACGATGCGGGTCATCGTCTCCGCATCCGGGAAGCGGATGTAGTGGAAGAAGCAGCGGCGCAGGAAGGCGTCGGGCAGCTCCTTCTCGTTGTTGCTCGTGATCACGATGATCGGCCGGTGCTTCGCCTTCACGAGCTCGCGGGTCTCGTAGACGTAGAACTCCATGCGGTCGAGCTCGCGCAGCAGGTCGTTCGGAAACTCGATGTCGGCCTTGTCGATCTCGTCGATGAGCAGCACGGGCTGCACGTCCGACTCGAACGCCTCCCAGAGCTTCCCCTTGACGATGTAGTTGGCAATGTCGCGTGCGCGCGGATCGCCGAGCTGCGAATCGCGCAGCCGCGACACGGCGTCGTACTCGTACAGTCCCTGCTGGGCCTTGCTGGTGGACTTGATGTGCCACTCGAAGAGCGGCCGCTCGAGCGCGTGCGCGATCTCCTGTGCGAGCTGGGTCTTGCCCGTGCCGGGCTCGCCCTTGATGAGAAGCGGCCGTCCGAGAGTGATCGCGGCATTGACCGCCAGCATGAGGTCGGGGGTCGCGACGTAGCGGCTCGTGCCGGTGAAGCGTTGCTGCATCGTGAAACGTTCCGGAGGACGTGGGGAAACGGTCGCCCACAGTCTAACGACACCGCGGCGACGGCGCCCCGCTGAGTATGGCGTCCGGTCAGTCGGCCGGTTCGAGCGTCAGGCGATGGCGTGCCGGGCCGGGCAGGAATGGCAGCGGACGCCCCTCCGCCCACTCCCTGAATCCGGCACGGTAGAAGCGCGACAGCGGATGCCCGCTCTGCCCGCCGGCGATGTGCAGATAGCCTTCGGCCTCGCGGCCGGGCGCGACCGCGAAGCGCTCCGAGGCGCCGAACGCACCGTCCTGCACGCGCGGCATGTCGTGATCGCCCGCGAGCGGCATCGGCGGCATGTCGAGGAGCCGCGACGCGAAGGGCAGCGCGCTCGACAGCGGGTGGCGGACGTGCACGCGATTGCGTTCGCCCCAGGTACACGCGGTGAGCGCACCGCAGCTCGCACGCAGCTCGCTGGCCGTGGCGTCGATGCGCTCGAGCAGGAACGCCCGCCAGCTCTCGAATGCATCGGAAAGCAGATGCTCCGGCCGTTCGCTCACCAGACGCCACAGCGGTCCTTCGAACTGCGGCGGCGGTCGCTTGCCCGCAGGGTCGATCGCGAGCGCCTCGAGGAACATGTCCCACACGGCGCGCTCCGTCAGGGTCCTGAACGTCCACACGACGCGGTAGCTGACGGACTCCGGCATCGCCCGCGCGTCCCACTGCAGCGCGAGCTTCCTCACATCCGCCCGCTCCGGCCGCTCGCGCAGCGCCGCCTCGTCGAGCAGCTCGATCATCAGCTGCTGCCAGCGTCCGAGGAACTCCGCGCGGTCGTCTAGCTGGATGCGGAGCATGTCCGCAGGCGTCGCGCTGTCGCCGAGAGCGAGCAGACCGTCGCGGATCTGCCGTGCGCGCGCGCCGAGATCGTAGCCGGCACCGACCAGCGTCTCGTCCGCACCGATCGCGCGCTGATGCGCGGAATCGTCGCTCATGAGCGCATTGGCGGACCACAACCGCCCCACGGCTGGATCGACGATGCGCGGATGATCGGCGGCATCCGTCCACGCGGACACGTCGGCGTTCCGGTCCGGACCGTTCTCACGCGGAATGCGTCCGAAGATGGTCCACGCGATGCGTCCCGCGCGGTCGCCGACGATCGCGTTCTGATGGGGAATGCCGATCCCGGGTGCGAGCGCGAGCGCCTGCTCGACGGACTGCGCGCGCTCGAGCGCGAGAATGCCGAAGTTCGTCGCAGCGGGATCGAGCGCCAGCCACTGCGCGAACCAGCAGTGAATACCGTCGGATTCGCGATCGACGAGGACACCGTAGGGGCCTTCGAGGACGTCGAGCGAGACGTCCGCTCCACCCTTCACACGGATCGTTTCGATGGTGCGCGACATACCGAGCGACGGCGCTTCCGCCTCCTCACAACGGACGCGCACGACGTCCGCCCAGTCGCCGTAACTGTTGGTGAAGGCCCAGGCGATGTGACCGTTGGAGCCCGCGACGAGCGCGGGAGCGCCGGCGAGCGTAAGGCCGTTGAGATCGAGCTTCGTGCCGCCCGCGTCCGCGAGCTGCAACCGCGCGCGGTACCACGTCGCGGGCACGCGCAGGCGCAGGTGCATGTCGCTCGCGACGAGCGCCGCACCGCCTCCGGCGAGACGACCGGCGACTGCCCACGCATTGCTCCCCGCGGCGGCCTCGGCCGGCAGGGAGGAAACTTCCGGTTCGCGCGACAGCGGAGCACGCAGATCGAGCTCCGTCGGCTCGGGCAATGGAGGCGGCACGAGGCGATCGGTCGAGTCGCCGCTTCCGAGCACGACGTTCGGCGTATCCCATTCGGTGCTGGCGGGATAGAGGAACGCCGTCAGACACTTCCACCCGTCACCGCACTCTGCGCCCGGCGAGCGCGCATTGATCTCCCGCCGCAGCCGGTCGCGTCCCAGATCCGCGTACTGCAGATCCCACCACATCGCGTACACGACGAGCACGGTGTCCTCAGGACGCCAGGGCTCGGGCGGCGCACCCAGAATCCAGTATTCCCAGGGACGGGAACGCAGGCTCTCGAGCGCGGCGTTCACGCCGCGCGCGTACGCCTCCACGATGGCGCGCTGCTCGGGCGTGGCTTCCTCCAGCACCCTTCGCGCGCGGGCGCGGAAGCGGAACGTGCGCGCCGCACGGTCGTGATCGAGCGCGGCGGCGCCGAAGAGATCCGCGAGCTCGCCGGCGGCGAGCCGGCGCGAGAGGTCCATCTGGAAGAAGCGATCCTGTCCGTGCACGAAGCCCGTGCCGAACGCGAGATCGGTGCGTGTTCGCGCACGGATCGTGGGAATGCCCAGCGCATCGCGCTCGATGGCGATCGGAGCGCGGATGCCACTGAGCCCGCGCGTGCCGTCGAGCTGCGGGAGTGAGCCGGCGAGGAGCACGAACGCCGCCGCGAGCGGCAGCGAGAGCAGCACCGCGAGAACGAGGATCAGCCTTCCGACCCGGCGCACCCGCAGCGCTCCCGATGCGCTCAGTGCCGCCGGACTTCGAGGATGAGCATCGAGTTCGTGGCGCCCTGCACGCCGGACAGCTCGCCCTTGGTGAGGATCACGAGATCACCCTCGGTCACGAGATTGAGCTCGAGAAGGCGCGCGAAGATCGCGGAGTAGAGACGGGCCGAGGTGTCGGCGCCGATCACATCGAAGCTCACCGGATACACGCCGCGGTAGAGCGTCACGCGCCGGCTCGTGGCTTCGTGCCGCGTGAAGGCGTAGATCGGAATGTCCGAGCGGATGCGCGACATCCAGAGCGGCGTCGCGCCGGACTCGGTCAGCGCGACGATCGCGCGCACCTTCATGTGATTGGCCGTGTACATCACGGCCATCGCGATCGCCTCTTCCGTGCCGCGGAACTGTCCTTCCACGCGATGGCGCGTGCGGCTGTGCGAGAGCTGGTACTTCTCGGCGCCGACGATCACCTGCGCCATGGCCTCGACCGCCTTCACGGGATAGCGGCCCGTCGCCGTTTCCGCCGAGAGCATCACCGCGTCGGTACCGTCCATCACGGCGTTCGCGACGTCGCTCACCTCGGCGCGCGTGGGCACAGGGCTCTGGATCATCGACTCCATCATCTGCGTCGCGGTGATGACCACGCGGTTCCTGGCGCGCGACTGATGGATGATGGTCTTCTGCAGACCCGTGAGCTCGGCGTAGCCCATCTCGACGGCGAGATCGCCGCGGGCGACCATGATCACGTCCGCGGCCTCGATGATGCCGGAGAGATTCGTCACCGCCTCGTGGCGCTCGATCTTCGCGACGATGCGCGGATCGCCGCCCCACTGACGAGCGAGCTGACGCGCCTGCTCCACGTCCTTCGCGTCGCGCGCGAAGGAGACCGCGATGTAGTCGATGCCCTGCTCCGCGGCGAAACGGATGTCGTCGAGATCCTTCGGAGTGAGCGCCGGCGCGGAGATGCCGCCGCCCTGGCGGTTGAGTCCCTTGCGATCGGAGAGCTCGCCGCCGACACGCACCCGGCACTCGATGCACGTGCCCTTGACGGCTTCCACGTCGAGCACGATCTGTCCGTCCGCGAGCAGCAGCACGTCGCCCGGTGCGACGTCGCGAGGCAGATCGGCGTACGCGACGCCGACCGCTTCCTCCGTCCCGGCCCTGGGATCGAGACTCGTGTCGAGGGTGAAGCGCGCGCCTTCCTTCAGCATGACGCGCCCCTCGCGGAAGCTCTCGATGCGGATCTTGGGACCGCCGAGATCGAGCAGCACGCCGATGGGCTTGCCTGCGCGGCGGGATGCCTCGCGCACCAGCTCGAGCCTGCGTGCGAGATCTTCGCGAGTGCCGTGCGAGGCGTTGAGACGCGCGACGTCCATGCCCGCGCGCATCATCTGAGTGAGGACCTCGACGTCGTCCGTCGCAGGCCCCATCGTCGCGACGATCTTGGTGCGCTTGAGCATGACCCGCCCGAGCGGACCTCCTACCCGGCCGCGCGCGCTTCGAGCACCGCGACCGCCGGCAGGGTCTTGCCTTCGACGAACTCGAGGAACGCCCCGCCGCCGGTGGAGATGTAGGAGATCCCGTCCGCGACGCCGTACTTCTCGATCGCCGCCAGCGTGTCGCCGCCGCCGGCCAGCGAGAACGCCTTGCTGCGCGCGATGGCGTTGGCGATGGCGCGCGTGCCTTCACCGAACTGGTCGTACTCGAACACGCCCACCGGGCCGTTCCAGATGATCGTGCCGGCGGTCTGCAGCATCGCGCTGAAGCGCTCGGCCGTGTCGGGGCCGATGTCGAGGATCATCTCGGCCGGGCCGACGTCGTGGATGGAGCGCACGTCCGCGTGCGCCGTGGCCGCGATCTCGCGCGCGACCACCACGTCGGTGGGCAGCGGGATCTCCGCACCGCGGCTCCGCGCCTGCTCCATCAGGCGCCGCGCGATGTCGAGCATGTCCGCTTCGTACAGCGACTTGCCGACGTTCACGCCGGTGGCGGCGAGGAAGGTGTTGGCGATGCCGCCACCCACGATGAGCTTGTCGACCTTGGCGAGCAGCGCCTCGAGCACGGTGAGCTTGGTCGAGACCTTGGAACCCGCGACGATCGCCACCAGCGGCCGCGCGGGTTTCTCGAGCGCGCGCTCGAGAGCCTCGAGCTCACTCACGAGGAGCGGCCCCGCGCAGGCGACCTTCGCGAAGCGTGCGACGCCGTGCGTGCTCGCTTCCGCACGGTGAGCGGTGCCGAACGCATCCATCACGAACACGTCGCACAGCGCCGCCATGCGGCGTGCGAGCTCCTCGTCGTCCTTCTTCTCGCCCTTGTTGAAGCGGACGTTCTCGCACAGCACCGCCTCGCCAGGCGCACAGTCGACGCCGTCGATCCAGTCCCTGCGCAGCGGAACGGGCTTGCCGAGCAGTTCCGAAAGACGCGCGGCGACGGGCGCGAGCGAGAACTGCTCGTCGTACTCGCCCTCCTTCGGACGGCCGAGGTGCGACACGATGAACACCTTCGCACCCGCGTCCATCGCGTGCCTGATGGTGGGGATTGCGGCGCGGATGCGCGCATCGCTCGTCACCACGCCGTCGTGCACGGGCACGTTGAGATCCTCGCGGATCAGCACGCGCTTGCCCGCGAGGTCGAGATCGGTCATGCGCAGCACTTTCATCGCCGGCAGACCTCTCGCTCAGCGGGCCTTGGACAGGGCGACCGTCGTATCGAGCATGCGGTTCGAGAAGCCCCACTCGTTGTCGTACCAGGCGCACACCTTGACGAGCGTGCCGCCCAGCACCTTGGTGAGCGTCGCGTCGAAGACCGCCGAGTGCGGATCGTGGTTGAAGTCGACCGAGACGAGCGGCTCGGTGTTGTACGCGATGATGCCCTTCATCGGACCGGCCGCCGCCTCCTGCATGATGCGGTTGATCTCCTCGACGTTCGTCTCGCGCTTCGCGGTGAAGCTGAGGTCGACGAGCGAGACGTTGATCGTCGGGACGCGGATCGCGAAGCCGTCGAGCTTGCCGTTGAGCTCCGGCAGCACCAGGCCGACGGCCGCGGCGGCGCCCGTCTTGGTCGGGATCTGCGACATCGTCGCCGCGCGGGCCCGGCGCAGATCCTTGTGGTAAACGTCGGTGAGCACCTGATCGTTCGTGTACGCGTGGATCGTCGTCATCACGCCGGCGACGATGCCGATCTTCTCGTGCAGCACCTTCGCGACGGGCGCGAGGCAGTTGGTCGTGCACGAGGCGTTCGAGATCACGGTGTGGCTCGCCTTGAGCACGTCGTGGTTGACGCCGTAGACGACCGTGGCGTCCACGTCCTTGTCGCCGGGCGCGGAGATCACGACCTTCTTCGCGCCTCCGGTCAGGTGGGCCTGCGCCTTGGCCTTGCTGGTGAAGAGGCCCGTGCATTCGAGCACGATCTCCACGCCGAGATCGCCCCAGGGGAGCTTGGCCGGATCGCGCTCGGCGAGCACGCGGATGCGGTCGCCGTTCACGATCATGTAATCGCCTTCGACCTTCACCTCGCCGGGGAACTTGCCATGCGCCGTGTCGTAGCGCGTCAGGTGTGCATTCGTCTTCGCATCGCCGAGATCGTTGATCGCCACGATCTGGATCTCGCCGTTGCGCTTGCTCTCGTACAGCGCGCGCAGAATGTTGCGTCCGATGCGGCCGTACCCGTTGATGCCCACCTTGATGGCCATGATTGCGTGTCCTCTCGAGTGTGTTCCGATCAGCTCTTCAGCAGCTCTTCGATCTCGCGTCTGACATTATCGGCCGTGAAACCGAAGTGTGAAAACAGGTCGGCGGCCTTGCCCGAGGCGCCGAAACGGTCGATGCCGAGCACTCGACCCTCGCTTCCGACATAACGCCACCACGAAAGGGTCGCGGCCGCCTCCACGGCGAGCCGGCGCCTCACTGCGCGCGGCAGCACGCTCTCGCGGTACGCCTCGTCCTGCGCGTCGAACACGTCGGTCGACGGCATGGAGACGAGCCGCACGCGCCGGCCGCCCGCGTTGAGCGCCTGCACCGCCTGCGCGGCGATGCCGACTTCGGAACCGGTCGCGATCACGATGCACTCGGGCGTGCCTTCGCAGTCGATGAGCACGTAGCCGCCGCGGCGGATCGCCGCGCGCTGCTCTGCAGTACGCGGCTGCTGCGGGACCGCCTGACGCGTGAGCGCGAGACAGGTCGGTCCGTTGCGGCGCTCGATCGCCGCGATCCACGCGACGGCCGTCTCGGTCGCGTCGCACGGCCGCCAGACGCTCATGTTCGGCATGGTGCGCAGCGAAGCGAGGTGCTCGATCGGCTGGTGCGTGGGGCCGTCCTCGCCGAGCCCGATCGAGTCGTGCGTCAGGACCAGGATCACCCGCTGATGCATCAACGCCGCGAGCCGGATGGCGTTCCGCGCGTAGTCGGAGAAAACGAGGAACGTGCCGCCGTAGGGAATGAAGCCGCCGTGCAGCGCGAGTCCGTTCATGATGGCCGTCATGCCGAACTCGCGCACGCCGTAGTAGATGTAGCTGCCCGAGGCGTCCTCGGCGGTGACCGCCTTTGCACCTTTCTGGAGCGTGTTGTTCGATCCGGTGAGGTCGGCCGAACCGCCGACGAGCTCGGGAAGCGACGGACCGATCGCATTGAGCACGGCCTGCGACGACTGACGCGTCGCCTGAGGCGCGCTCTGCTCCGCCGCAACCGCGAGCGCGCGATCCACGGCGTCGCGCCACTCGTCGGGCAGTTCGCCGCGCATGCGCCGCTCGAACTCCGCAGCGAGATCCGGATGCGCCTTGCGGTAGCGCTCGAACATCTCCCGCCACGCACCTTCCGCGGCGGCGCCCTGCTCGCGCCGGTCCCACTCGCGGCGTATTTCCTCGGGGATCTCGAACGGCTCGTACGGCCAGCCGATCGCCGCGCGCGTCGCCGCCACTTCGTCGGCGCCGAGCGGCTCACCGTGCGTCGACTTGGTGCCCTGCTTGTTCGGCGCGCCCCAGCCGATGATCGTCTTGCAGCAGATGAGCGACGGACGATCCTTCACGTCGCGCGCCGCACGGATGGCGGCTGCGATCGCGTCCGAATCGTGCCCGTCGACGTTCGGCACCACGTGCCAGCCGTAGGCCTCGAAACGCTTCGGCGTGTCGTCGGTGAACCAGCCCTCGACCTTGCCGTCGATCGAGATGCCGTTGTCGTCGTAGAAGCAGATGAGCTTGCCGAGGCCGAGCGTACCGGCGAGCGAGCACGCCTCGTGCGAAATGCCCTCCATCATGCAGCCGTCGCCGAGGAAGACGTAGGTGTAGTGATCGACGACGTCGAACCCGGGCCGGTTGAAGCGTGCCGCGAGCATCCGCTCCGCGAGCGCCATGCCCACCGCGTTCGCGAGACCCTGTCCGAGCGGACCGGTCGTCGTCTCGATGCCGACCTCGGGCTCGTGCTCCGGGTGGCCCGCGGTGCGCGCTCCGAGCTGCCGGAAATTGCGCAGCTCGTCGAGCGTGAGCGGATAACCGGTGAGATACAGCACCGAGTAGAGCAGCATCGAAGCGTGGCCGTTCGAGAGGACGAAGCGGTCACGATTCGGCCACAGGGGATTGCCCGGGTTATGTCTCAGGAAATCCCTCCACAGCACTTCCGCGATATCGGCCATTCCCATGGGGGCGCCAGGGTGACCGGAAGCGGCGCGTTGGACGGCATCCATTGACAGGGCGCGGATGGCGTTGGCGAGCTGTCGGCGTGTGGTCATTGCGTCGGATTGAACAGCCTGAAGAGGCGGGCGCGGAGAGCCGTGCATTGTCCAATAGACGGCGCGACGCATCAATCGAGCCCGCGGCCGGGTCCGCCCATCCCGCGGCAGTGACGGGTATACTTCCCGGTCTGCATCCTCCAATCCACAACGGAAAATCCGAATGTCCAACAGCTTCCTCTTCACGTCCGAGTCGGTCTCGGAGGGTCACCCGGACAAGCTTGCCGATCAGATTTCCGATGCGGTGCTCGACGCCATTCTGGCGCAGGACAAGCGCGCCCGTGTGGCCTGTGAGACGCTCGTGAAGACCGGAGTCGTCATCGTGGCAGGTGAGGTGACGACCTCCGCCTGGGTGGACATCGAGGCGCTCGTGCGCCGTACCGTGCTCGACGTGGGCTACGACAGCTCCGACATGGGCTTCGACGGTGCGAGCTGCGGCGTGCTCAACATCATCGGAAAGCAGTCGCCCGACATCGCTCAGGGCGTCGACCGCAAGGACGAGCGTAAGCAGGGCGCCGGCGACCAGGGTCTCATGTTCGGCTACGCCACGAACGAGACGGACGTGCTCATGCCCGCGCCGATCTGCTACGCCCACCGGCTGGTGCAGCGCCAGGCTCAGATCCGCAAGCGCGGCAAGCTCCCCTGGCTGCGTCCCGACGCCAAGAGCCAGGTGACCATGCGCTACGAGAACGACCGGCCGGTCGGTGTCGAGGCGGTGGTGCTCTCGACGCAGCATTCGCCGGACGTCTCGAACCGTACCCTGCGCGAGGCGGTGATGGAGGAGATCATCAAGCCGGTGATCCCCGCCCGCCTCATCGACAAGCGCACCAAGTTCCACATCAATCCCACCGGCCGGTTCGTGATCGGCGGCCCGGTGGGCGACTGCGGTCTCACCGGCCGCAAGATCATCGTCGATACCTACGGCGGCTTCGCCCGCCACGGCGGCGGCGCGTTCTCCGGCAAGGATCCGTCGAAGGTCGACCGCTCGGCCGCCTATGCCGCGCGCTACGTGGCGAAGAACATCGTGGCCGCGGGCCTCGCGGATCGCTGCGAGGTGCAGGTCTCGTACGCGATCGGCGTCGCCGAGCCCACCTCGATCATGGTCGAGACCTTCGGCACCGGGCGTCTGCCGCGCGAGAAGCTCACGCAGCTCGTGCGCAAGCACTTCGACCTGACGCCCTACGGCATCCGCGAGATGCTGGACCTGGCCCGGCCGATCTACCAGAAGACGGCCACCTACGGGCACTTCGGCCGCACGGAGCCCGAGTTCACCTGGGAGAGAACCGACAAGGCCGCGCAGCTCGCTGCGGAGGCCAAGGGTGCGGCGCGCCGCGCCGCCTGAAGGCGTATGAATTGAGGGAGCGGCCGCGCGAACGCGCGGCCTCACTCGCCCGGTGTGCGGTCATGGATGGCCTTGCGCACCGGAGGATGCGCCCTGCTGAGGAGCGCTGCGACGGACGGCGGGACATCCGCCGGGCCGCCAGGCTCAGCAGGGGAACGCGGGACGTAACGGCGCTCACAACGACTGCACAGTTGGAGCACATACGCACATGAACGCCAATCTCAAGAGCGCCCCGACCTCTCAGTCCGGGGATTTCAGAGTCGCGGATCTCTCGCTTGCCGACTGGGGCCGCAAGGAGATCGCCATCGCCGAAACGGAGATGCCGGGTCTGATGGCGATCCGCGAGGAGTACGCCGCGTCGCAGCCCCTCAAGGGCGCGCGCATCAGCGGTTCGCTGCACATGACCATCCAGACGGCGGTTCTCATCGAGACGCTGCAGGCGCTCGGCGCGCAGGTGCGCTGGGCCTCGTGCAACATCTTCTCGACGCAGGACCACGCGGCTGCGGCGATCGCCGTGCGCGGCACGCCGGTGTTCGCCTACAAGGGCGAGTCGCTCGCCGAGTACTGGGAGTTCACCCACCGCATCTTCGAGTGGCCGGACGGCGGCTACTCGAACATGATCCTCGACGACGGCGGCGACGCCACGCTCCTTCTGCATCTCGGCGTGCAGGCCGAGAAGGACCAGAGCGTCATCTCGAAGCCCACGTCCGAGGAGGAGGAAGCGCTGTTCGCCGCGATCAGGGCGACCCTCAAGCGCGATCCGAAGTGGTACTCGACGCGCATCAGGCACATCAAGGGCGTCAGCGAGGAGACCACCACGGGCGTCAAGCGCCTCTACCAGATGGCGAAGGAAGGCCGCCTCGCCTTCCCCGCGATCAACGTCAACGACTCGGTCACGAAGAGCAAGTTCGACAATCTCTACGGCTGCCGCGAGTCGCTGGTGGACGGCATCAAGCGCGCCACCGACGTGATGATCGCCGGCAAGATCGCCGTGGTGTGCGGCTACGGCGACGTCGGCAAGGGCTCGGCGCAGGCGCTGCGCTCGCTCGCGGCTCAGGTGTGGGTGACGGAGATCGATCCCATCTGCGCGCTGCAGGCGGCGATGGAAGGCTACCGCGTGGTGACGATGGACTACGCCGCCGACAAGGCGGACATCTTCGTCACGGCGACGGGCAACTACCACGTCATCACGCACGAGCACATGAAGCGCATGAAGAACAATGCGATCGTGTGCAACATCGGCCACTTCGACAACGAGATCGACGTGGCCTCGCTGCGGCAGTACAGGTGGGAGAACATCAAGCCGCAGGTCGATCACGTCATCTTCCCGGACGGCAAGCGCATCATCCTGCTCGCCGAAGGGCGGCTCGTTAACCTCGGCTGCGCGACGGGTCACCCGAGCTACGTGATGAGCTCCTCGTTCGCCAATCAGGTGCTGGCGCAGATCGAGCTCTTCACGAACACCGAGAAGTACCCGATCGGCGTCTACGTTCTGCCGAAGCACCTCGACGAGAAGGTCGCGCGGCTGCAGCTCAAGAAGCTCGGCGCTCAGCTCACGGAGCTCACCGACGAGCAGGCGCGCTACATCGGCGTGCCGAAGGAAGGTCCGTACAAGCCGGATCACTATCGCTACTGAAGCGGTCCTTCCGCGCTTCGCATTCGCGAGGCACCCTCTCCCCGCTTCCGCGGGGAGAGGGTCGGCGCGGAGATTCTGTCGTCAGACACCGACACCGGACGCGGTCACTGTGCCGCGTGCCGGAATTCACATCCGCCGCATTATGTGCTGCCGCGAACGAGACGCGGTTCCGTTCGCGGCCCGTCGCGCCGCCTTCCGCTTGATTCAGTTCACCCCGTAGGCGCGCCGCGGTCTGTTAGCATTCCCTTCGCGCTGCGCGGCTTTGGCTCAGGGAACTCGAGCTGCACAGTGCCGTTCCAATCACCGACAGAGGGCGACGGCCTGCTGAACATGAGCGTAGTGCGTCTCGTCCAGTTCACCGATCCACACCTCTTCGGCGGAGAGGACGAAACGCTGCGCGGCGTTCGCACGCTGCCGGCGCTCGAGCGCACGCTCGCGCATGCTCGGGCGCGCGACTGGCCCCCCGACGCCGTTCTGCTCACCGGCGATCTCGTGCAGGACGACCCGGGCGGGTACGCGCACATCGGTCGCCTGTTCGGCACACTCGGCGTTCCCGTACTGTGCCTTCCCGGAAATCACGACGAACCGCGCGCCATGCGGCGTGCGCTGAGCGGCGCTCCGTTCGTTCTCGGCGGTCACTTCGATCTCGGTCCGTGGCGCATCGTCCTGCTCGACAGCTGCGTGCCGGGCTCGGCCGGCGGACGCCTGGGCGAGGACCAGCTCGAGCTGCTCGACCGCGCGCTCTCCGGCGCGCCCGAGCGGCACGGCCTCGTGTGTCTCCACCATCATCCCGTGAGCATGTCGAGCCGCTGGCTCGACGAAGTGGGACTCGAGAATGCGGACGATTTCTTCGCCGTGATCGATCGCCATCGCAACGTGCGCGCGGTGCTCTGGGGCCACGTCCATCAGGGATTCGATGCACTCCGGCGCAGCGTACGGCTCCTAGCCACCCCTTCGACCTGTGCGCAGTTCCTGCCGCGCTCCGATGAGTTCGCGGTCGATCCGCGGCCGCCCGGGTATCGCACCCTGGAGCTGCGCCCCGACGGTACGCTCGACACGGAGATCGTATGGCTCGATTCCTGCGCTGCTGGCTCCTCGCACTCGGCCTGCTCGGCGGCCTGACGGCCGAGGCGGCCAGTCCCGTCTGGGTGCTGCGCGGAGAGAACAACACCGTCTATCTCGCCGGATCCATCCACCTGCTGCGCCCGGACGACGCGCAGCTCCCCGAAGCGTTCGAGCGCGCGTACGCCGATGCGGAAGCGGTCGTGATGGAGATCGACCTCGACGATCTGGACGAGGCGCAGATCCAGCGCTGGATGATCGAGCGCGGCACGTTCCCCGAAGGGCAGACGCTGCGCCAGGTGCTGGGCGAAGCGCGCCACCGCGACCTCGCCGCGGCGCTCGCACCGCTCGGCCTGCCCGTCGAGGCGATGCAGCAGCTCGAGCCGTGGACGATCGCGCTGACGCTCACGCAGCTGCAGCTCATCAGGCTCGGATTCGATCCCGAATCGGGCGTGGAGAATCAGCTCGAGCGGCGCGCACGCAGCGATCGCAAGGAAATCCTCGGCCTCGAGACGCTCGAGGAGCAGCTCGGCCTGCTCGATGAGCTCTCGTACGAGGAGCAGGCGCGTTTCCTCGAGCTCACCGTCGCGGAGCTGCGCGACATCGGTGAGCAGGTGGACGAGCTGCTCGCGGCCTGGCGCAGCGGGGACATCGAGCGCCTGAGCAGCCTCCTCGGCGAGGAGTACCGGAAGTTTCCCCGTCTCTACGAGGCGCTCGTCAGCGCGCGCAACGCGCGCTGGATGCCCAGGGTGGAAGGCCTGCTGCGCGAGAACCGCGACTACCTCGTCGTCGTCGGCGCCCTGCACCTCGTGGGTCGGGACGGCCTGCTCGAGCTCGCCCGGCGTCGAGGGCTCGATCCGCAGCCCCTGCACTGACCGCTCGCCCCGCCCCGCGTGGTAGTCTCGCGTCGCGTCGGGGGGAGCGTGAGACATCATGGGCACGGGCAGAGCTGCGTATCGGATCGAGGTCGGCGCGCGCAAGCTGGCCGCATGGCTGACACCGCCGTGGCTCGCGAAGCGCCGTGAGCTGCGCGACCATCTGCGGGAGCTGTTCGCGGCGTACGGCATCGACTGCGTGCTCGACGTCGGCGCGAACCGGGGCCAGTACTACCGCTTCCTGCGCTACGAGGTCGGATTCCGCGGCCTCGTGATCTCCTTCGAGCCGATCCGTGAGCTCGCCCAGCGGCTCGCCGAGCGCGCGCGGTACGAGCGGCGCTGGATCGTGAAGCCTTTCGCGCTCGGTGCGCGCCGCCAGACCGCCCGGCTCAACGTGATGGTCCGCTCCGGCTTTTCCTCGATGCTCGAGCCGGACGCCTCGCACACCGATGCCTTCGCCGAGAAGAACGTGGTGGCGCGGATCGACAGCATCGAGGTACGAACCCTGGACGAGATATTCGACGAGCTCGTGCGCACGGGAGGCTTCTCCCGCCCGTACCTCAAGCTCGATACGCAGGGCTACGATCTCGAGGTCCTGCGCGGTGCCGCGCGCACGCTCCCGCACGTGTTCGCGCTGCAGTCGGAGCTGTCGTTCATACCGATCTACCGCGGAATGCCCGACTGGCGCGAGGCCGTGCAGGCCGTGACCAGTGCCGGTTTCGAAGTCAGCGGGTTCTTCACCGTCACGCGCGACCGCGCGCTGCGCCTGATCGAAGCCGACTGCGTGTTCGTGAAGCCCGCGAGGACGCCATGAACCGCAGCGAGCGCATCACCGGCGCTTCGGCCGGGACCGACTCCCGGATCACCGGCTGCGTCATCACGTACAACGAGGAGTCGGTGATCGAGACCTGCCTGCGCTCGCTCTCCGTGTGCGACGAGCTGCTCGTGGTCGACTCGCATTCGACGGACCGCACGCGCGAGATCGCCGCACGCTGCGGCGCCCGCGTCATCGAGCGCGACTGGCCGGGATATCGCTCCCAGAAGCAGTTTGCGGTGAACGAAGCGACGTACGACTGGATCCTCTTCCTGGATGCCGACGAGCAGCTCTCGCCCGAGCTCGCCGCGGAGATCGAGGCGCTGAAGGCGCAGGGTCTGGGAAGGTACGCGGCATACGACATCCCCTTCCTCTCGAGCTACTTCGGCCGCTACCTCCGGCACGGGGACTGGCACCCGGATCACCACATCCGCCTCTTCGACCGCCGCCGCGCATCCTTCGGCGGCTACGAGATCCACGAGAAGGTGGTCGTGCGCGGACCCGTCGCGCGCCTGCGCGGCAGCATCCTTCACGACTCCTACACCAGCCTCGAGGACCAGCTCGCCAAGCTCGCGCGCTATGCGCGCCTCATGGGCGAAGCGATGTACGCGAGCGGCAAGCGCGGCAGCTGGGCACAGGTGTTCTTCAATCCGCTGTGGCGCTTCTTCCGCGCGTACGTGCTGCGGCGGGGTTTCCTCGACGGCTGGCGGGGGCTCGCCGTGGCGCTCATCGAGGCGAACTACGTGCGCCAGAAATACCTGTGGCTGCTGATCCTGCAGCGCCTCGCGCGCGAGCGCGCCAGGCAGAACGCGACCGGCGCGCCCGATCGTCACTGATTGCGCCGCGCGGCGCGGGACCCGGTATCCGCTGTCTCGACGAAGCGGCTGCGCGTGCGGCGCTCGGCAGGATCGAGGAGCCCGAGGCGCTCCAGGCGCGACTCGATGGCGGTGAGCGAGCGGTCGTGCCGGGACGCGAGCTCCTGCGGCGAAGCGCCCTCGCGGAACGCCGCGGCGAGTGCGGCTTCTTCGGCTTCAGTCCACGGACGACCGGCATTGCGGGGCCGCCGCTCACGCCGGCGGGCGCGCGCCGCGCTTTCCTCGAGCGCTGCCACACCGGCGAGCAGCGCCCGCAGTACTTCCGTCCGCTGCAGGACGGTGCCTGCGGGAAGCTGCTCGCCGGTCGAAGGATCGATGCCCTGGATGAGCGCCCTCAGGACCTGCCCTTCACTCCCCTCGCGCATGTTGGTTCTTCCCTGCACCATGCGATGCCGACGCGCGTGAGTGTCGTGCGGGGCGCGCGATGCGCCGAGCCGGAAAAGTGCCGTGTTACGCGAGATTTGCGCGCGGGCCCGATGGCCGCGTAGTGTACGGCCCGCTCATGCGCACCTTCGGCTGGTTTCTCCTGCTGTTCCTGATCGGCTTCGCGGCCGTCGCGGTGCTCGCATACCCGGCGTGGGCGCTGCTCGATCCCGTCTTCGATCTGCGCTTCCATCGCGTGGGGAGCCGCATCGGCATGCTGGCGCTCGCCATCGGCTTCGTGCTCCTCGCGCGGCGGATGCGTCTCTCCGACCGGGCGAGCCTCGGCTACGGCTTGCCGCGCAAGTCATTCCTGCGCGAGCTCGGCATCGGCGCCGTGCTGGGCATCGGTCTGATGCTGCCGGTCGTCGCTCTGATGACCGGGCTCGATCTGAGGGATCTGCGCGAGGGCGTGACGCTCGATGCCGCCACTCTCGCGCCGCTGGTGATCGTCGGCCTGCTGCGCGGACTCGCGGTGGCCTTCATCGAAGAAACGTTCATCCGCGGTGCGATGTTCACGGGGATCGCGCGCGAGTCGGGCGCGCGCCGCGCCATTCTGCTCACGTCGCTCATCTACGCGGCGGCACACTTCATCGGCCGGCACCGCATTCCGGACGAGGAGGTGAGCTGGACGAGCGGTCTCGAGCTGATCGCGGGCTTCCTGCACAAGTTCGCAGACCCCGCCGGCAATGCGGACGCTTTTCTCTGCCTCTTCGCCGTCGGGATGCTGCTCGGAATCGTGCGCTCGCTCACGGGCAACATCGCCGCATGCATCGGGCTGCACGCGGGCTGGGTCTTCATCATCACCTTCGTGCGCGAGACCTCCGTTCCCGATCCTGCGCACCCGCTCGGCTTTCTGCTCAGCCGTTTCGACGGCTTCGTCGGCTGGCTCGTGCTCGCCTGGACCTGCCTGATCGGCGCAGGGGTCTGCCTGTTCTACCGCAAACGAGCGCAGGCACCGGCGGGAGAGGTCCGCGCGAGCTGATCGTCCCGGTCCCGAGCGACACGGGCCGGGCGAGGAAGCGCAGCGACCCCGCTCGATGCGATCTCGCGCGCTCAGTCATCCTCTTCGCGCTCACCGATGAGCGGCGCGAGTCTGTCGAGCCGCGCGATCGGATCCTCCATTTCGAGACAGTACTGCTTGTCCGGAAGCGAGAGCGGCAGGAGCTCGGCGAGGCGATACCCGATCCAGGAGGCGTCGTCGAAGCGTCTGGCGAGCCCCTGGTAGAGCTCACCGAGCCTGGGCAGCACCTGGCGCAGGAGCTGACCGAGATGCGCGTACTGCACCGGCAGATCGACCGGAGGTTCGGGCGCGAGCCACGTCACCTCGGCGAGATTGAGTCCGTCCGGCTGCTGCCAGCGGCGCACGACGCGGAACCGGCGCTCACCGCGACAGGTGATGCCGAGGAGTCCGTCGGGGAGCTGATAGAAATCGATGATGCGCGCGGTCGTGCCGACGTCGGCGGTGCTCGATACCGGTCCCACCTCGTTGCCGGTGTTTATGAGAACTACTCCGAAGCAGGACTGCTCGCGCATGCAGCGGCGGACCATGTCGACGTAGCGCCGCTCGAAGATCCGGAGGGGCAGAGGACCGCCGGGAAACAGCACGGTGTGCAGCGGAAAGAGCGGAATCTGCACGGTCGATTCGCTGCCGGACGCCTGCTCGCTGATCTTCATCTCCGCTCCTCGAGGCCGGCGCCGCATCACCGTCGCGCGGCCGCGGAGCGCGGCACGTGCGCCGGTCGGTTCAGCGACCGCCGAAGCGCTGCTCCAGGGCGGCGAGCAGCTTGCCGTGCAGCCCGCCGAACCCCCCGTTGCTCATGATCAGCACGTGATCGCCCGTGCGCAAGCTGCCCGCGAGATCGGCCGCGAGCGCGTCGACATCCGTCCGGGTGTGCGCGCCCGGGCCGATCGCCGCGGCGACCTCCGCGACGTCCCAGCCGAGATCGGCCGGCGCGTAGAGCCACACCTCGTCCGCTCCGGCGAGCGATGGTGCAAGCGCATCGCGATGCACGCCCATGCGCATCGTGTTCGAGCGCGGCTCGAGCACGGCGACGATACGCTCGGCGCCGACGCGGCGCCGCAGTCCGTCGAGCGTGGTGCGGATGGCGGTCGGATGATGCGCGAAGTCGTCGTAGACGCGGATGCCCTGCACCTCGCCCCGCAGCTGCATGCGGCGCGCAATGCCGCGGAACTGCGCGAGTGCCGCGATGGACTGCGCGACGGGCACTCCCGCGTGGCGCGCCGCCGCAATTGCCGCGAGCGCGTTCTCCACGTTGTGCGCGCCGAGCAGCGACCATTCGACCGTGCCGTGCGAACGGTCGCCCTCCAGCACCTCGAAGCGCCCGAAGTCCGCGTCCACGGGGCGCGCGCTCCACAGCGCGCCTTCGACACCCGGCTCGCGCGCGAAGCCCTCGCGAGGAGTCCAGCAGCCCATCGCAAGCGTCTCGGCGAGACGCGCGTCCGAAGCGTTCCACACGATGCGGCCGCTCGGGGGCACGATGCGCACCAGGTGGTGGAACTGACGCTGGATCGACGCGACGTCGGGGTAGATATCCGCGTGGTCGAACTCGAGATTGTTGAGAATCAGCGTCCGGGGCCGGTAGTGGACGAACTTCGCGCGCTTGTCGAAGAACGCGGTGTCGTACTCGTCGGCCTCGATCACGAAGAACGGCGTGCGTCCGAGCCGCGCGCTCACTCCGAAGTTGTCGGGCACACCGCCGATCAGGAATCCCGGCTCGAGCCCGGCATGCTCGAGAATCCATGCGAGGAGCGAGGTGGTCGTGGTCTTGCCGTGCGTCCCCGCAACGGCGAGCACCCAGCGCCCGCGCAGCACCTCGCGCGAAAGCCATTCGGGACCGGAAACGTACGGGATGTCGCTGTCGAGCAGCGCTTCGATCACCGGCTGGCCGCGCGTCATCACGTTGCCCACCACCACGACGTCCGGCGCCGGATCGAGCTGCGCAGCGTCGAAGCCTTCGACGATCTCGATGCCGAGCGCACGCAGCTGCGTGCTCATCGGCGGATAGACGTTGCGGTCGGAGCCGGTGACCCTGTGCCCTGCGGCCTTCGCGAGCGCGGCAATGCCGCCCATGAACGTGCCGCAGATACCGAGAATGTGTACGTGCATCGATGAAGCTTTCCGTGCGGCCCGTCAGCTCACGTCGACCGGGAATATGGTGTTGACGAGGATCTGACTGGCGATGATCTGCAGGATGACCAGGGCCACGCAGGACGGCATGGGCCACTCGAGCGCGGCCTTGAGCACGCGGCCGGTCGCCGCGATCAGCCACACGACGAGAGCGAGCCCCAGGAGCGACATCAGGAGCTGCGGCACCGGCGCGTTCTGGAAGCGAGCGATGAGCGACCCCGTGACGAGCATCAGCGGCGTGATCACGGCCTGCAGACCGAACACGGCCGTGGTCGTCTGAAGGAAGCGTTCGGATCTGCCGAGGAGCCTGAGGAGCAGCGCGTACCACGCCAGCGTGAAGAGCACGTCGGCGGTGAGATGGCCGAGCCATGCGCTCGGAATCCGCGGCAGGAGGCTCGTGATCAGGAAGCTGATCGCGAAGTACCCCGCCGCCGTCGCCGCGAGCAGGAACCCTGAAGCTGGAACGTCCTGCGGGCCGCGACGCAGGAGCGCGATCTGGACGTAGAGGCGTACCAGATCACTCATGGCTTTCGGGCTCGGGCGTGGGCTCGCATAATGCACCGCGGATTGTACAGAGCATCCACCGAAAGCTTGCAGAACGTCATCACGAACCAGGCCGAGCTCACGAGGCTCACCGAGGAGCTGGAGCAGGCCGAAGCGATCGCACTCGATACCGAGTTCCTGCGCGAGAAGACCTACCGGGCGCAGCTGTGCCTCCTGCAGCTCGCGACCACGGATCGTGCGCTCTGCGTCGACCCGCTCGCAGTCGCCGATCTGCGACCGCTCGCGGCGCCGCTCGGCGCCGCACGGCCCGTGAAGGTCATGCATGCCGCACGGCAGGACGTCGAGGTGCTCGCACCGGCGATCGGCGTCGTGGGCCCGATCTTCGATACTCAGATCGCCGCCGCGCTCGCCGGGCTTCCGACGCAGGTGGGTCTGGCGGAAGCCGTGCGCAGGCTCCTGGGGCGCGAGCTCTCCAAGGCACACACGCGCACGGACTGGTCGCGCCGGCCGCTCTCGCCCGAGCAGATCGATTACGCGCTGGACGACGTGCGCTATCTCCTGCCGCTCAAGAGCGCGCTCGAGGAAACGCTCGAGCGGCTCGGACGCCTGGACTGGCTGCAGGAGGAGCTCGCCTCGCTCGTCGAGGATGAATGGATCGCCATCGACCCTTCGCGCGCCTGGCTGCGAATCAGGGGTCTCAAGGGGCTGGACGAAGGCAGGACGCGGCTCGCGCGTGCGCTGGCGGCATGGCGCGAGCGGCGCGCGATCGAGCGGGACCGTCCGCGCGGCTGGATCCTCGAGGACGCGACGCTGCGCGAGATCGTGCTGCGCGTGCCGCGTACCGAGGCGCAGCTCGCGGCCGTTCCGGAGCTGCCGCCCGCCGTGGCGAAGCACTGCGCGAAGGAGATCCTGGCGCTCGTCGAGGAGGCCGACATTCCGGACCCGCCTCCGCCTCTGACGGCACGCCGGCGTCCCGATCCGACAGTCGCGGCGCTCGTGCGTAAGCTCGGCGCGATCGCACAGGCGCGGGCCGCGGAGCTCGGTGTGAGCCCGGAGCTGCTCGCCACCCGGCGCGATCTCGAGCAGCTCGCGGAAGGACGGCGGGACGTGTCCGTGCTCTCCGGATGGCGCCGCAGGGTGCTGGGCGAGCAACTCCTCGCCGCCCTCTGAAAGAAGCTCGCGGACCTCCCCCGAGGTCCGCCGGCTGCACGCGCCTCTGATCGGGCGGATTCATTTCAGATAGTATTCCCTCAAGCGCATGCAGCACTCCGCCCGCATACTCGTCATCGACGACGACCCGAACGCCCGGGCGTTCGTCGCGCGAGAGGTATTGCGGATCGCGCCGCGGGTCGAGCTCCTCGACATCCGTTCGCCTCCGCAGCTCGACGAGCATCTGCGCCTGCGCGATTTCGACGTTGCGGTCATCGAAGCCCGGACGCAGTGGACGGACGGCCTCACCGTGCTGCGCCGGCTGAAGTCGGCATGCCCCGACCTGCCCGTGATCATGTTCACCGCGCGCGGCGGTGAGGAATTCGTCGTCGAGGCGATGAAACAGGGCCTCGACGACTACGTCTCGAAGCGTCCCGAGCAACGCATGCGTCTCGCACCTGCCGTGCACGCGTGTCTGCGCGCCCGCCCTCCGTCGCGCCAGGCCGCGTCGAACGATGCGCCGGGTTCGAATGCGAGCGAGAGCGATCTCTCGATCATGTTCGACGTCTCCGGCGTCGGCATGGCGCACGTCGATCCGCGCACCGGACGCTACCTGCGCGTCAACCGCAAGCTGTGCGAGATCACCGGATACGACGAGGACGAGCTCCTCACCCGGACGGTGCACGATCTGACCCATCCCGAGGACCGCCAGCGCGATTCCGAGCTGTTTCAGCGGCTGCTCAGCGGAGAGCTCGCCTCCTACAGTCACGAGAAACGCTACGTGCGCAAGGACGGCTCGATCGTCTGGGTGCGCATCAACGCGTCGGTGCAGCGTGACGGCTCAGGCCGTCCGGTGCGCACGAGCGGCGTCATCGAGGACATCACTGAGCGCAAGAACTTCGAGGCGCAGCGCCAGGCGCTTCTCGAGCAGGAGCACGCCTCGCGGCTCGAGGCCGAGCGTGTGAGCCGTCTGAAGGACGAGTTCCTCGCCACGCTCGGTCACGAGCTGCGCACGCCTCTCAACGCCATCCTCGGCTGGGCGCGGCTTCTCGAATCCGGCCGGCTCGGACCGGACGAAGTCCAGCGCGGCGCCCACACCATCGCGCGCAATGCGCGCGCGCTCGGCCAGCTCGTCAACGATCTGCTCGACATGAGCGGCATGATGAGCGGCAAGATCCGGATCGAGGCGGAAGAGACGGACCTCTGCGAGATCATCGAGGCTGCGGTCGAGACGGTGCAGGCCGCGGCGGACGCCAAGGGCGTGAAGCTCTACAAGCACATCGAATCGTCCGCCTGCCTGGTGTTCGGCGATCCGCACCGTCTGCAGCAGGTGATCTGGAACCTCGTCAACAACGCGGTGAAGTTCACCCCGCGCGGCGGACGCATCGACATCTCGCTCAAGCGCACGAACGGCAACTGCGAGGTGCGCGTGGCCGACACCGGCATCGGCATCCAACCGGACTTTCTGCCGTTCGTGTTCGACCGCTTCCGGCAGGCGGACGCCTCGAGCCGCCGCCAGTACGCCGGGCTCGGGCTGGGGCTCGCCATCGTCAAGCAGCTCGTGGAGCTCCACGGCGGCACGGTCGCCGCGCACAGCGAGGGCGAAGGCAAAGGCGCCACCTTCATCGTGACCCTGCCCCGCCTCGCACCCCGCGAGGACACGGGGACTCATCCCCGCCCGGCGTTCGCACCGGGCGTTCTCAACGACCAGGGCGAAGCGGGGCCCATCATCGACCTCGAGGGCCTCAGGGTGCTCGTCGTGGACGACGAGTCCGACACGCTCGATCTCGTCAAGCGCGTGCTCGGCGACAACCGTGCGGAAGTGACGACGGCGCCTTCGGTCGATGCGGCGCTGACACTGCTCTCCAGATTCACGCCGGACGTGCTGATCTCCGACATCAGCATGCCCGGACGCGACGGCTACGAGCTCATCCGGGCGGTGCGTGCAACATCTTCGGCGGAAGAGCTGCCGGCCGCCGCGCTCACCGCGTTCGCCCGACCCGAGGATGCCGTGCGCGCGCACGAAGCGGGCTTTCAGATGCACCTCGCGAAGCCGCTCGAGCCGGAAGAGCTCGTGCGCGTGGTCGCGCAGCTCGCCGGACGCGCCTGACTTTCCCGCCCGAGGGGCGGATCGAGGGAATCAGCGACGGCGTGCAGCGCGTGTGCGCGTCCCGCGACGGGAACGGGTCTGCACGGTCTTACGGCGAACGCCGGTCTTCTTCTTCGCGCGCGTCCTCGACGGCGATTTCGAGCGCACTTTCTTGGCCTTCACGCGCGCACCGGCAGTGCGCGCGCTCTTGCGGGTGCGCGCCTTCGCGGTTGCGGTCGTGCGGCCGCGCGCTGTCCGGCTCCGCCTTCTTCCGGTCGTTCCCGCCTTCCGCTTCGCGGCGCGTTTCGCCGCGGAGGTGCGCGATACCTTCCTGCGCACCGGGCGAGCACGCCTGGCGCGCCGGGCCGGACCGCCCTCTGCCGACGCCTGGGCAAGCGCGGCCTCGAGACGCGCCGTGACCTCGTCGAGCTCGCCCTGCGCGTCGATCCGGCGCAGGATGCCCCGGGCGGCGTAGAAGTCGACCAGCGGCCGTGTCTTCTCCTCGTACACCTTCAGCCGCTCTGCGACGGTCGCCTCGTTGTCGTCGGGACGCTGGAAGAGCCGATGCTCCCCGCCGGTCCGCGGGCAGATCTCGCCGGGCGCAGGCGGCGACGTGAACACGTTGAAGACACGCCCGCAGTCCTGGCAGGTACGCCTGCCGGAGATGCGCCGCACCAGCTCGTCCTGGTCCACCTCCATGAGCACCACGGCGTCGAGCGGCTGACCCAGGCGCTCGAGCAGCGAGTCGAGAGCCTCCGCCTGCGCTTCGTTGCGCGGAAAACCGTCGAGGATGAAGCCGCGCTGCGCGTCTTCCTGAGCAAGCCGTTCCCGGATCATGCCGAGCACGATCTCGTCCGCCACGAGCTGGCCGGCGTCCATCGCGGCCTTGGCCCTGCGGCCAAGCTCGGTGCCCTGCGCTACCGCGGCGCGCAACAGATCTCCAGTCGAGATCTGAGGAATTCCGTACTTCTCGATCAGCCGCTGCGCCTGCGTGCCCTTGCCCGAGCCGGGCGCTCCCAGAAGAACGATTCGCATGATGTCGATATGAGGAGACCTGTGATTCGTCTTGGTGCGAAGGAACGCACAGTAGCGGGCACCCGCGGCGAGGTCAAACGCCGGGCCGGCGCTCCCGCGAAGCGGCCTTTGCGCTATCCTCGCCAGCCTTCCCGTCGTTGTGCTGTCGTAAGGCGAGGTCCGTACTCATGCCCAGACCCAGCAAGAAGAACGCGTTCTATGCGCAGTCCGGCGGCGTCTCGGCCGTGATCAACGCCTCGGCCTGCGGCGTCATCGAAACCGCGATGCGCCAGTCGCGCTACATCGGCCGGATCTATGCCGGCCGCGACGGCATCGTCGGCGCGCTCACCGAGGACCTGATCGACGTCGGCCGCGAGAGCCGCGAGACGATCCGCGGGCTCAGGCACACCCCGGCCGCGGCATTCGGCTCGGCGCGCTTCAAGCTCAGGGGACTCGACAAGAACCGCGCGGAGTACGAGCGGCTGATCGAGGTATTCCGCGCCCACAACATCGGATACTTCTTCTACAACGGCGGCAACGATTCCATGGACACCGCGCTCAAGGTGTCGCAGCTCGGCGAGGCGATGGGCTATCCCATCACCTGCGTCGGCATACCGAAGACCGTCGACAACGATCTGCCACACACGGATTGCTGCCCCGGCTTCGGCTCGGTCGCGAAGTACATCGCGGTGTCGACGCGAGAGGCGGGAATGGACGTGGCGTCGATGGCGCGCACGTCCACGAAGGTATTCGTGCTCGAAGTGATGGGACGGCATGCGGGCTGGATCGCCGCAGCCGCCGGGCTCGCCGGCCGCAAACCGCACGAGCCGCCCCACATCATCCTGTTCCCCGAGATTCCCTTCGATCAGCAGCGCTTCCTCGACAGAGTCAAGCAGTGCGTGACGGACTACGGTTACTGCGTGGTCGTCGTGTCGGAAGGCACTGCGTATCCGGACGGCCGGTTCCTCGCCGATGCCGGCACCAAGGATGCTTTCGGCCACACGCAGCTCGGCGGCGTGGGTCCGCTCATCGCGAACATGATCCGCGAGGCGCACGGCTACAAGTACCACTGGGCCGTCGCGGATTACCTGCAGCGCTCGGCGCGCCACATCGCGTCGAAGGTCGACGTCGAGCAGGCATACGCGGTCGGCAAGGCAGCCGTCGAGCTCGCCGTGAAGGGCGTGAACGCAGTGATGCCGACGATCGTGCGCAAGTCGTCGCGGCCCTACAAATGGACCATCGGCCACGTGCCGCTCGCCGAGGTGGCCAACAGGGAGAAGAAGGTGCCGCGCGAGTACATCACCGAGGACGGCTTCGGCATCACGGAAGCGTGCCGGCGCTACCTCGAGCCGCTCATCGCGGGTGAAGCCTATCCGCCTTACAAGAACGGCCTGCCCGACTATGTCCGCATCAAGGGCGTGCCGGTGAAAAAGAAGCTGGCGACCGAGTTCAAGATCTGACCGCGCCGCTCGGGCGGCGACCGCCACGCCCGCGGCAGGTGGAGCGCGGCTGGAACTCCGGGGACTGCCGGAGCGTTCAGAACGAGAGCTCGGGCGCTCGGCAGCACCTGCCGGCGCGGCTGCAGCCGGGAGCCGTCCCGACTGCCGGAGCGAACCGCGGAGAGAAGCCGATGGTCGTCGCGGACATCATGCGGCGGGACGTGGAGTTCATCCCGCCCGATACCACAGTTCAGCAGGCGGCACAGCTGATGGGCGAGCTCGACGTCGCGGCTCTGCCGATCGGCTCGCGCACGGATCTGCGCGGCATCGTGACGAGCCGCGACATTCTCTTCCGGGTGGTCGCGAGGGGACTCGACAGCACGCAGGTGAAGACCGTCGACGTGATGTCGAGCACGGTGTTCTCGTGCCGCGAGAACGACTCGCTGGAGACGGCGCTCGAGACGATGGCCGCGCACGGCGTTCGCCGTCTGCCGGTCGTCGACGCCGAGGGCCACGTGGTCGGGTGGATCACGATCGCACGCATCGCGCGCACGCTGTTTCTCGAGGGGCGTCTCGAGCCGGAAGCCGTCGAGCGCTCCATCGGTGTACCGCTGTGAGCACCGCGGTACTCGACCGCGCTCAGGCCCAGAAGTACCAGATCAGCGCCGTCCCAAGCAGCACGACCAGAAGCGACAGCGGCAGTCCGAGCCGCCAGTAGTCGCCGAAGCGATAGCCGCCCGGTCCCATCACCAGCGTGTTGCACTGATGGCCGATGGGCGTGAGGAAGTCGCAGGCTGCGCCGACGGCGACCGCCATCAGGAAGGGATCCGGATCCACGGCGAGGCGCTGCGCGAGGCTCCCTGCGATCGGCGCGAGGACGAGCACCGTCGCCGCGTTGTTGAGGAAGGGCGTCACCGCCATCGCGGTGACGAGGAGCAGCGCGATGTTGGCAGAAGCGGGAATCTCCGCGGCGACGATCGACATCCATTGCGCGATCAGATCGGTGCCGCCGGTGGTGCGTAGCGCCTCGCTCACCGGGATGAGCGAGGCGAGCAGCACCAGCACCGGGACGTCGAGCGCTTCGTAGGCTTCGGTGGGGCTCAGCACGCGAGCGAGCAGCATCGCGACGGCCGCACCGAAGAACGCCACGGCGATCGAAACCGTCCCGGTGACGACGAGCATCATCGCCGCAGCGAGGATCAGCGCCGGCAGCCACATGCGCGGCCGGGCACCGAGCCTGAGATTGCGCTCCGCGAGAGGCAGGCACCCGAGAGAGGCGAGGCGCTCGCCGACGTCGCTCGCCGGCGCGCGCAGCACGAGCAGATCGCCTGCCTGGAAACGCACGCGGCGCAGCCGTTGCCCCACGTACCGGCCGCTGCGGCTGAGCGCCAGGAGATTCACGCCGAAGCGCTCGCGGAGGCGCAGATCCTCGACCGTGAGGCCGATCATCCTCGAGCCGGGCGTCACCACCGCTTCGACCACGGCGAGCTCGGTCCGGCGCTCGTCGTCCTGCGGCAGCTCCTTGTCGTGCACGAGCTCGAGCTTCCCTTCGTTGACCATCCGCTGGAGCGCCTGGGCATCGCACTGGAGAACGAGAATGTCGCCGGCATCGATCAGCCAATCGCCGGTGGGCACGTAGCGGCGGAACTGCTCGCGGATGATCGCCAGAACGCTGACATCGCCCTCCCCCAGCTTCTCGAGCTCGGCGACGGTACGGCCCACGAAGGGCGAGCCTTCCGGCACGCGCACCTCCGTCTGGTAGTCCTCGATCGAGAACGGGCCCTCGCCCGATCCGGAACGTCGCGTCTGCGGCAGAAGCCGCCATCCGATCGTGAGGAACGCCACGCCGGCGAACGTGAGGCCGAGACCGACGGGCGCGAAGTCGAACATCCTGAACGGCTCGCCGAACAGCTCCTCACGCAGCCGTCCCACGATGACGTTGGGAGACGTTCCGATCAGCGTGATCAGCCCGCCGAGGAGTGAAGCGAACGACAGCGGCATGAGCAGGTGCGAGGCCGGCACGCCGGTGCGCCTCGCGAGCTGGAACGCGATCGGCATGAACATCGCCAGCGCACCGATGTTCTTCATGAAGGCCGAGAGCACGGCGACCACGCTCGCGAGGACCGCGACCTGCACCTCGGTGCGGCGCATGTGCGGCGTCAGCGGCCGCATCAGCCGCTCGATGAGCCCGGAGCGCGCGATGCCCGCGCTCACGACGAGCGCGGAGGCGACGATCACCACGATGTCGTCGCTGAAACCGCGGAACGCGTCTTCGGCCGGCACGATGCCCACGGCTACCGCGGCGAGCAGCGCGCCGAGCGCTACGATGTCGTAGCGGATGCGGTCCCAGACGAGGAGCACGACCACCGCGGCCAGGATGGTGAAGGCGAGAGCCTGGTCCGGAGTCATGGGGATGAGCGCGAGGCCGCCGTGCGTGAGGTTTCCGGCAGGTCGGCCCTCAGCAATGCGCATGCCTCGGGCGCAATCCGGGCCGTGCCTGAGCGGAAGGGCCGCTGTGGTATAGTGCGGCGCCTTTTGGTGGTGCATCGACCCGCGCGTGCGCCGTCATACAACTACAACTCCTTGATTTCTTGGAGGATTTCCCGATGGATGCCACTACGTGGCTGTGGCTGTCGATCGCGGCTGGTCTCGTTGCCGTCCTCTACGGCGTGTTCTCCATGATGGCGATTCTCCGCCTGCCTGCGGGCAACGAGCGGATGCAGGAAATCGCCTCCGCGGTTCAGACGGGCGCCAAGGCCTATCTCAATCGCCAGTACTCGACGATCGCCGTCGTCGGCATCGTGCTGTTCCTCGTCCTCGGCTTCGCGCTCGGCTGGGCGACGGCCGGCGGCTTCGCAGTGGGTGCCGTGCTGTCCGGTGTGGCGGGCTACATCGGCATGAACATCTCCGTGCGCGCGAACGTGCGCACCGCCGAGGCGGCCACGCGCGGCCTGAATGCGGCGCTTTCCGTCGCGTTCCGCGGCGGCGCGATCACGGGAATGCTTGTCGTGGGCCTGGGACTCCTCGGCGTCGCGGGTTACTACGCGGCGCTGGCGCACGCCGTCGATGAGGACACGGCGCTGCACGCGCTCGTCGGCCTCGCGTTCGGCGGCTCGCTCATCTCGATCTTCGCGCGTCTCGGCGGCGGCATCTTCACCAAGGGCGCGGACGTCGGTGCGGACCTCGTCGGCAAGGTCGAGGCGGGCATCCCCGAGGACGATCCGCGCAATCCCGCGGTCATCGCCGACAACGTCGGTGACAACGTCGGCGACTGCGCGGGCATGGCCGCGGACCTCTTCGAGACGTACGCGGTGACGATCGTCGCCACGATGCTGCTCGGCGGCCTGCTGCTCGCCGATCAGGGCGGTGCTCCGGTCGTCTACCCGCTCGCCCTCGGCGGCGCGTCGATCATCGCGTCGATCATCGGCACGTTCTTCGTCAGGACGAGCGAAGGCGGCAAGATCATGAGCGCGCTCTACAAGGGCGTCATCGTCTCGGGCGTGCTCGCCGCCATCGCGTTCTACTTCATCTCGGCTGCGCTGATGCCGGACCGTGCGGGCTCGCTGTTCGCCTGTGCGCTGATCGGCCTCGCTCTCACGGCCGCGATGATCATCATCACCGAGTACTACACCGCGACCGAGTTCAGCCCGGTGCGCAAGGTCTCGGCGGCCTCGCAGACGGGCCACGCGACGAACATCATCGCGGGCCTGGGCGTTTCCATGAAATCCACGGCGATGCCCGTGATCGCCGTGTGCCTCGCGATCTGGGGCGCGTATGCGCTCGAGGGCCTGTACGGCATCGCGATCGCGGCGACCGCCATGCTCTCGATGACCGGCATGATCGTCGCGCTCGACGCGTACGGGCCGATCACGGACAACGCGGGCGGCATCGCCGAGATGTCGGGCCTGCCCAAGCAGGTGCGTGACATCACCGATCCGCTCGATGCGGTCGGCAACACGACCAAGGCGGTAACCAAGGGCTATGCGATCGGCTCGGCAGGCCTCGCGGCGCTCGTGCTGTTCGCGGACTACACGCACAACCTCGAGACCGCGGGCAAGCTGGTCGAGTTCCAGCTGTCCGACCCGGCCGTCATCATCGGCCTCTTCATCGGCGGTCTCGTGCCCTATCTCTTCGGCGCGATGGCGATGGAGGCCGTGGGCCGCGCCGCGGGCTCGGTGGTGAACGAGGTGCGCCGCCAGTTCCGCGAGATCAAGGGCATCATGGAAGGCACGGCCAAGCCGGATTACTCGCGTGCAGTCGATCTGCTCACGCGCGCGGCGATCAAGGAGATGATCGTCCCCTCGCTCCTGCCGATCCTCGTGCCCATCATCCTCGTCGTGCTGCTCAACTGGCTGATGGGTGAAGGCGCGGGCATCCGCGGCCTCGGCGGGCTCCTCATCGGCACGATCGTGACGGGCCTCTTCGTCGCGATCTCGATGTGCACCGGCGGCGGCGCCTGGGACAACGCCAAGAAGTACATCGAGGAAGGCAACTTCGGCGGCAAGGGCTCCGAGGCCCACAAGGCCGCGGTGACCGGTGATACCGTCGGCGATCCCTACAAGGACACGGCGGGCCCGGCGATCAACCCGCTCATCAAGATCATCAACATCGTGGCGCTGCTCCTCGTGCCGCTGCTCTGAAAGCGCCGGCGGCGCAGCGAAGCCGCGTTCACGGAGCCCGAACGTCGAACGGCGTTCGGGCTCTTTCTCTTTCACGAGCTGTGGGTACGGGACTGCGTCAGCACGACGCCGAGCAGCCGGTTGAGCCGCTCACAGTACTCCGCGACGGGAGGGTCGGCGGCCGACTGCTTGTCGATGAGCGCGGAGCGGATCTCGTGGAGACGTTTCTCGATGCGGCCGTCGACCGTCAGCCGGTGAGTGAGGAGCGCACAGACGCACGCGTTGATCTCTGCATCGAGCTCCCGTGCGTCGATTCCCGCGATCTCGACACCCGCGAGCTCGGACGGACAGCCGGCCTTGAGGTGCTCACGCCACAGCCGCGAAAGCTGGACCTGCATGCATGCTCCCCCCTGCCGGCCTGGCCTGGACGAAGCGCCGGCCGCCCTTACATAACACGGCTCGAGCCATTCTGCACGAGCCGCGCCGGGGCTACATGGCCCGGCGGGCGGGAAGCGCCGTGGGGGGGTCCGGAACGGCGGCCGGCGCATCGGGCGGAAGCTCCGCGGGTGCGGCGGGTGGGGCTTCCGGCGGCATCTGCGGCGCAGCAGCAAGCGTCTTGAGGCGACTGCGGCGCACCATGAGCGGAATCGCGTCGTCCCCGACGAGCACGTTGTCCGAGTGACGGAGCCACCATTCGATCATGGCCACGAAACGTTCCGTCTCGACCTGCCTGCGCTGTGCCACGCCCTCCGGCCCGATACGCTCCAGCTCCGCGGCATCGATCGACCAGACCCAGCGCATGCCTTCGACCTGGTCGTCGTTGCGTCTGAAGGGGAAGTAGAGCCCGAAACGGCGGCGCGTGCCGTCCGTCTCGTCCTCACCGAACGCGAAGTAGCTGCTCAGGGGCCGGGGCAGTCTGACGTGGGTCATCGATGCTCAGCGCTGCGGCATGGCTCGCGGAAGACCAACTATAACCTCGTCTGGGCGACTCCTGTAGCCAAATGGTGACAGGTGGCTTCGGGCCCGGATTCGACGACGTGCACCTTGACCCCTCCGCTGCCGGCTGCTGGACTCGTCGTCCGGCTGCGGAGCACTCACGGAGACGAGCGCATGGCTGCCCACGACGAACGACGACGGTATCCGGTCGAGAAATCCGACGAAGAGTGGCGGCGACAGCTGTCGCCCGAGCAGTACCACGTGCTGCGCGAGCACGGCACGGAGCGCGCGGGCACGAGCCCGCTCAACCACGAGCACCGCAAAGGCATCTTCCGCTGCGCGGGCTGCGGGCAGCCGCTCTTCGATTCCGCCGCGAAGTTCGAGAGCGGCTCGGGCTGGCCCAGCTTCTTCCAGCCGATCGAAGGCGCGATCGGCACGTCGGAGGATCTCAGCTTCTCCATGCGCCGCACGGAAGTGCACTGCTCGCGCTGCGGAGGCCATCTGGGACACGTATTTCCCGATGGACCGCAGCCCACGGGACTGCGCTACTGCATCAACGGCGTCGCACTCGACTTCGAGCCGCACGAGCGCTGAAGGCATCGTGTGCACGCCCGCGTTCGCGCGGGTACATGCCTTGCTGTGATCGGCTCCGGTGCCGGGGACGACGCCCGGCGTTGCCACGGACGGCACATGTTGCACCCGATCAAACGGGCGCCGCTGCGGATCGCGCAGGTGGCACCGCTGTACGAGGCGGTGCCTCCGGCGCTCTACGGCGGCACCGAGCGTGTCGTTTCCTACCTCACTGAAGAGCTCGTCGCACAGGGGCATCACGTCACCCTGTTCGCGAGCGGAGATTCGCGGACCGCGGCCGAGCTGGTGCCCATCTGGGACTGCGCGCTCCGGCTCGACGCACGGCGGCCGGACGCCAACGCCCTGCATCTGATCGCCCTGGAAGAAGTCTTCCGCCGCAGTGCCGCCTTCGACGTGATCCACTTCCACACGGACGGAATCCACCTTCCTCTCGCGTGCCGCTACACGGTGCCGGCGCTCACGACGCTGCACGGCAGGCTCGACATCGTGGGACTCGACCGGCTGTATGCCGAGTTCGCCGAGATGCCGCTCGTGTCGATTTCCGACTCTCAGCGCCGTCCGATGCCGTCCGCCAACTGGGTCGGTACCGTCCATCACGGCCTGCCGATCGATCTGCACCGCCCTTCGCCGGGCTCCGGCCGGTATCTCGCGTTCCTCGGACGCATCTCGCCCGAGAAGCGGGTCGACCGGGCGATCGAGGTCGCCCGCCGCACGGGGATTCCGCTCAGGATCGCCGCGAAGGTCGACACGGTGGACCGTGCCTACTACGAAGCGGAGATCGAGCCGCTCATCGACGGCTCGCTCGTCGAGTACATCGGCGAGATCCGCGAGCACGAGAAAACGGAATTCCTCGGCGGCGCGATCGCCCTGCTCTTCCTCATCGACTGGCCCGAGCCCTTCGGGCTCGCCATGATCGAAGCGATGGCCTGCGGCACGCCGGTGATCGCCTGCCGCTGCGGCTCGGTACCCGAGGTGGTCGACGACGGCGTCACCGGATTCATCGTAGCGGACGTCGACGAGGCCGTGGCGTGCGTGGAGCGCGTGCACACGCTCGACCGGCACCGCTGCCGCGAGCGCTTCGAAGAGCGGTTCACCGCGACGCGCATGGCGCATGATTACTGCGATCTGTACGCGCTCGTCGGAGCACGGCGATGGCAGCGACGGGCCTGAGCGAGGCGGCGCGGCGCTATTACATACTCGCGCCAGAGATCGCCATTCCCGAAGACACGCACGTTCTCAAGCACGATCAGACCTTCGCGCTGTTCAACGACTTCGGCGACATCGATTCCCGGGCGCGTCACGACGAAGGGCTGTACCGGGACGGAACGCGCTTCCTGTCGCACCTTGCGCTCACGCTGTACGGCGAGCGACCGCTGCTGTTGAGCTCGAACGTGAGGCGCGACAACCTCCTGATGTCGGCCGACCTCACGAATCCCGACGTCTATACCGAAGGGCGGGTCATCGTTCCGCGCGGCTCACTGCACATTTTCCGCGCGAAGCTCCTCTGGAAGGACACGTGCTACGAACGGATCCACGTCCGCAACTTCGGTAACGAGCCGCTCGAGATCGTCCTGGCGCTCACCTTCGCCGCCGACTATGCGGACATCTTCGAGATCCGCGGCGAGCGGCGGCCGCGGCGGGGCAGCATGCAGACGCCGCGCGTCGATGCGGGCTCCGTGGAGCTCGCCTACGAGGGGCTCGATGGGCTGACGCGCCGGACCCGTCTCGAGTGCCGGCCGATGCCCGCGCGCGCAACGGCTTCTTCGATGGAGTTCGAGCTGCTGCTCGAGTCGCGAACCGAGCAGGTGCTGACGTTCACCATCGGCTGCAGCGCCGGGACGGGAACACTTGCAACGTTCCCTTACGAGCAGGCGCTGCGCGACGCCGAGCGGGAGCGCGCGTCCGGCGGCCGCTTCGTCTGCGGCATCGAGACGTCGAACGATCAGTTCAATGCGTGGCTGCAGCGCTCCGCCGCCGATCTCAACATGCTGCTCACGCATACGCCCTTCGGCCTCTATCCGTACGCCGGCGTGCCGTGGTTCGACACGACGTTCGGCCGCGACGGGATCATCACCGCGCTCGAGTGTCTGTGGCTCTCGCCGGACATGGCGCGCGGCGTGCTCTCGTTCCTCGCCGCGACACAGGCGACGCAGCTCGATCCCGTGAACGACGCCGAGCCGGGCAAGATCCTGCACGAAGCGCGCGGCGGCGAGATGGCCGCGCTCGGCGAGGTCCCCTTCGGCCGCTACTACGGCAGCATCGATTCGACGCCGCTCTTCGTGATGCTCGCGGGCGAGTACTTCGTGCGCACGGGTGATCGCGCGTTCATCGAATCGATCTGGCCGAACGTGCGGGCGGCGCTCGAATGGATCGAACGCTACGGCGACCGGGACGGCGACGGCTTCCTCGAGTATCAGCGGCGCTCGCCGAGCGGGCTCGTCCAGCAGGGCTGGAAGGACTCGCACGACTCGGTGTTCCACGCCGACGGGAGTCTTGCGGATGGGCCCATCGCGCTCTGCGAGGTGCAGGGCTACGCCTATGCGGCGCGCATCGCCGCCGCGCGACTCGCCCTGGCGCTTCACGACGAAGACCTCGCGGAGGATCTCGTGCGAGCGGCGCGGAGGCTCCGGGAGCGCTTCCTGCAGGCGTTCTGGTGCGAGGACCTCGGCCTCTACGCGCTCGCGCTCGACGGTCGCAAGGTGCCGTGCCGCGTGCGCAGCTCGAACGCCGGACACTGCGTGTTCACGGGCATCGCGTCCGAAGCGCACGCACGCTCCATCGTGCGGACGCTCTGCAGCGGTTCGTTTTTTTCCCGGTTGGGCGTTCCCACCCATGGCGATTGCGAAGCGCGCTACAACCCGATGGCCTATCACAACGGCTCGGTGTGGCCCCACGACAACGCGCTGATCGCGGCGGGTGCGGCGCAGATGCGCTCGAAGGAGCTCGCGCTGCGCATCCTGCGCGCCCAGTTCGAAGCCTCGACCTTCTTCGAATCCAACCGGCTGCCGGAGCTCTTCTGCGGATTCCGCCGCCGCGAGGGGAAGGCGCCGACGAGCTATCCCGTCGCCTGCTCACCGCAGGCGTGGGCGGCGGGCGCACCGTTCATGATCCTGCGGGCGTGCCTGGGGCTCGAGATCGACGCACCGGCGGAACGCGTGCTCTTCCGCTATCCCCGCCTGCCCGCCGGGGTGAACGAGGTGCACCTCAAGGGGCTCACGGTGGGCGACGCAGCCATCGATCTGAGACTGCACCGCTACGCGGACGGTGTCGGTGTGAGCGTCGAGCGCGGCGCCGGCGCGATCGACGTCGTGGTTCTCGGCTGAACGCGCGGGGAGATTCCGCCTCTGCGGTCCGGCGGTTCACCCGCGCTCGACGCACACGGAGCGGAGAAGCTCAGGCCGCGAGCGCCAGCGGCTGCGGTCGTCCGACGGCGTAGCCCTGCACGAAATCGACGCCCATCCGGCGTGCCATGTCGAGCGCGGCGGCGTCCTCGACCTGCTCGGCGATCACCTTGAAGTTGAGCGTGCGCGCGAGCTTGATCATCGCGGTGACCATCGCCTGATTGACGGAATCGCGCGCGAGGTTCCGCATGAACGATCCGTCGATCTTCAGGAAGTCGAGCGGCAGGTTCTTGAGGTTCGAGAACGAGCCGACGCCGGAGCCGAAGTCGTCGAGAGCGAACTGACAGCCCATGCCGTGCAGGACGCCGACGAAGCGGCGCGCGTGATCGAGGTTCGCCACGACGGCGTTCTCGGTGATCTCGAAGCACACCTGAGAGGGCGTGACGCCGGTGCTGTCGAGGCACTCCACCACGAACTCGAGGAACTGCACGTCACCCAGCGTCTGCCCCGAGATGTTGATGGCGACGCTGCGGTTCTTCGGCACGGCGATCGCGCCGCGGCCGAGCGCGGTGAGCGTCGTCTGCACGACCCAGCGGTCGACCAGACCCATCAGCCGATAGCGCTCGGCGGCCCGCACGAACTCGGACGGCGGAACGTTGTGCCCGGCCTCGTCCTGCAGCCGCACGAGCACTTCCATGGCGGGGCCGCCGCCGTCGTTGCCGTACGCCGGCACGATCGGCTGGTGATAGAGCTGGAAGCGGTTCTCCTTGAGCGCGCTCTGCAGCCGCTGCAGCCACTGGATCTCGCCGCTGTGGCGCGCAAGCACCTCGTCGCGCGCCGAGTACACGGCGACGCGGCCCGAGCCCTGCTTCTTCGCCACGTAGCACGCGGAGTCGGCGGCGGCGAGCAGCTCCTCGAGCGTGCCGCTCTCGTGCGAGATCTCGACGAGCCCGATGGACACGCCGATGTTGAAGATCCTGTCCTTCCACACGAAGCGGTATTCGCTCACCGTGCGGCACACGTCGTCGGCGATCTGCCGCGCCTTGTCGAGCGGGCAGCCGATGAGCAGCATGCCGAACTCGTCGCCGCCCAGGCGCGCCACGGTATCGCTGTCGCGCACTGCATCGCGCAGGAGCTTCGCGACCTCCCGCAGCATGCTGTCGCCGGCGAGATGGCCGCACGTGTCGTTCACGACCTTGAAGCGGTCGAGATCGAGATAGCAGAGCACGTGCTGACCGTCGCCGCGATGCGCGCTCTCGATCGCCTCCTCCAGACGCCGCTCGAACTCGCGCCGGTTGACGAGGCCGGTGAGCGCGTCGTGCGTCGCCTGATAGGACATCTGGCGCGCCAGACCGCGCAGCTCCGTGACGTCGTGCAGCAGGACGACGGCGCCGATGATCTCGCGCGTGTCGTCGCGGATCGGAGAAGCGGAGACTTCTATGGAGCGCTCGCTGCCGTTGGCGCGCGAGACGAGCAGCGCGCGGCGGCTGAGATTGACGGGCGCTCCGGTGGTGAGCGCCTGACGCACCGGATCGCTGAGCAGCCGCCGGTCAGTCTCGTCGACGAGATTCACGATCTCCTCGAGCGTGCGGCCGATGCTCCGGTCGGCCGTGCTGCCGGTGAGCGTCTCCGCGGCCGGATTCATGTAGCGGATGCGGCCTTCGGTATCCGTGGTGATGATCGCTTCGGCGAGGGAGTCGAGCGCGCGCAGGTGCGCGGCGGCGGCCGGATTCTCCGACGCGTCGGCAGGGAGCCGACGCAGCGCGGGCACCGTCTGCGTCGGAATGATCTCGACGCCGGTGATGAGCAGCGCAGGCCCGTCCTCGTATTCGATGGGCGTCGAGGTGAGCTCGAGCCGCGCGAGCTGACCCTGAACGCCCACCATGTCTATCTCGTAGCGCTCCGCCGCCGGCTCGCCCGCAAGTCTCCGGCGGATGTTCTCGTTCACGAGGTCCGAGTACTCGGGCGGCACCAGATCGCCCAGGCGCCGTCCGATGAGCTCGACGCGATCGACGCCGACGAGGTTCGCGAACTGGCGGTTCGCGTGCAGGATGACGTCGCGATGCACGATCACCGCCTCGTGGATGCGGTCGCCGAGCTCGGCGAAGAGCTTCGGGGTCGCGCGATCACTATCGCGCTCGAGGCGCGCCGAGACGCGCGTGAGCAGGTGGTTGATCGCCGTGGCGAGCGCTGCGACCTCGGGCTGGTCGGTGTGCAGATCGACGCGACCGTTCAACCGTCCGCCGATCGCCAGTCGCTGCACCTGCTGTGAAAGCTCCGCGACCGCGTTCAGTTCGCGTCTCTGCAACCAGTACAGTACGAAAAGGAGGGCTGCGACGAGCCCGAGCAGGACCGCGAACAGCTCGGCAATGGACATGGTGTGCTACTTCAGGACCTCTTCAGCAGGGACGCGCGCGGGGCCCCGATAGTTCATCTTGTTCTTCCCGCGCGATCGCTGGCAGGAAGCATACTCCACGCGGTACCACGGCCTGTCGACTTTTCACCATATCCTGTCGCCGGGCCGCTTGGCAGGCAGGCGGAAAAGCCTTACTTTCTGCGGCCGTTTGCCCGGAGGCAATAAGTCGAATCGGAGAGCCAGATCGATGCTGATGGACGAAGCCCGCGAGCAGATGATCGAGCAGCAGATCCGCGCGTGGGAGGTGTTCGATGAAAGCGTGCTCGAGACCCTGCGGCGGGTGCCTCGCGAGCAGTTCGTGCCGGCCTCTCATCGGTTCCTCGCCTTCGCCGACGTGGAGATCTCCCTGCCGCACGGCCAGCACATGCTGCGCCCGAACGTCGTCGGGCGGCTTCTGCAGGCGGTCGAGCTCACCGGCAGCGAACGGGTGCTCGAGGTCGGCGCAGGAACGGGCTTCGTCACGGCCTGCCTCGCGGCGGGCAGCGCCCATGTGCGTTCGCTGGAGATCTTTCCCGACCTGGCCGATGCGGCGCGCGCCAACCTCGAGGCCTGCGGCTTCCGCAACGTGGAAGTGGTGACGGGCGACGCGTTCCAGGACGACTCGGACTCGCTCTACGATGTGATCGTGCTCACCGGTTCCCTGCCGATCTACGACACCCGCTTCGAGCGCCGTCTCGCGCCGGGCGGCCGGCTGTTCGTCGTCGTCGGCGAACGGCCGATCATGGAGGCGCGGCTGGTGCGCCGCACGTCCGAGGACGGCTGGGTCAGCGAAAGCCTCTTCGAAACCGTGATCGACCCGCTCATCAACGCGCCGCGGCCGCAAGAGTTCACTTTCTGATGGTGGCCGAGCTCACGCCGCGCGAGCTGAGGGCCCGGCTCGACGCGGGCGAGGAGCCGCTCGTGCTCGACGTCCGTGAGGACTGGGAGCTCGGAATAGCCCGCCTGCCGGGCGTCGTGCACATTCCCATGAGGGAGATTCCCGCGCGACTCGGGGAACTGCAGCGTGACCGTGACATCGTAGTGATGTGCAGGTCCGGCGGCCGCAGCATGCAGGTCGCCGAGTTCCTCGAGCGCAACGGTTTTCCCTCCGTCGCGAATCTAAGAGGAGGCATTCTGGCGTGGGCCCGGGACGTCGACCCTTCCATTCCGACGTACTGATCGGAAACGGCATCGCGGACTCGACGGCTTGTCGCGGCGCCGACGCATGTGTTATAGTGATGTATAACACTACAAATAACTCACCAACATATTGAAACAAAAGGGATATTTATGAAGCGTGCGCTCGTCGTCGCACTCCTTTCGCTGGCGCTGGGAGGCACCGCCGCGGCCGAAGATCTCCTTACCGTCTTCCAGGACGCCCTGCAGAACGACCCGGCCATCCGTGAGGCCGATGCGAACCGCCGAGCGGCCCGTGAGGCTCGCCCGCAGGCCTGGGCCAATCTCCTGCCGCAGATCTCGGCGAGTGCTTCGCGCCAGGAGAGCCGGACGGACGGTTTCTTCGAGCGCCCTCAGGAGCTGCGCGACACCGGGCAGATCCTCCTGCTCAGAAGCGAGGGTGAGGAGGAGCCGACAACCAAGCGCTGGAGCGTGGATCTGCGCCAGAGAGTCTTCTCGTGGGCCGACTGGATGACCCTGAGGCGCTCGGCCCACGAGGTCGCGCAGGCGGAAGCCGATTACCAGGCCGCGCAGCAGGATCTCATCGTTCGGGTGGCCGAGCGTTACTTCGACGTGCTCGCGGCCCGCGACGCGGTCGAGGCGGAACAGGCGGCGCTCGAGGCCATCTCGCGCCAGCTCGAGCAGGCGGAGAAGCGTTTCGAGGTCGGGCTGATCGCCATCACGGACGTCCAGGAGGCGCGCGCCGCGCGTGACAGTGCCTCGGCCGCGGTCATCGCGGCCAAGCGCCGGCTCGCCACGGCAGAGGAGCTGCTGCGCGAGATCACCAACCGGCAGTACGAGACGCTCGCGCGGCCCGGAGAGGACCTGCCGCTCACGCCGCCGAATCCGGCCGATCCCGAGCGCTGGGTCGAGGTCTCGATGAACCAGAACCTCGCGCTCATCTCGAGCCGCCTGGCTGCCGACATCGCGCGCGAGAACGTGCGCGTCGCCTTCGGCGGCCACCTGCCCACGATCGATCTCGTCGCGGGCCGTACGCACCTCGAGCAGGATTCGGCCCAGACCTTCGAGGCGAGTCCGCCCGTGCGGCCCGATCCGGTGACCGTGCCCTACTCCCAGGAGAGCGACGACAAGTCCATCTCGCTCCAGATCAACATTCCGATCTTCAGCGGCGGCGGCACGCAGTCGAGGGTGCGCCAGTCGCAGTACCGCTGGATCGCCGCGCGCGAGCGTGTCGTGCGCGTCTCGCGCGAGACCGAGCGCGCCGCACGCGATGCGTATCTCGGCGTTCTGAGTGAAATCGCGCGTGTGAACGCGCTGCGGCAGGCGCTCGAGTCGAGCCAGACGGCGCTCAAGGCGACCGAGGCCGGATACGAGGTCGGCACCCGTACCGCCGTCGACGTGCTCGTGGCCCGCCGTCAGCTCGTTCAGGCGCAGACGGACTACCTGCGCAGCCGCTACGACTACATTCTCAACGTGATCCGGCTGCGCCTCGCCGCCGGTGACCTCACGCCGGAGACGGTGGCAGAGATCAACGCCTGGCTGCGCGAGACCGTTCCGACGCGGCCGGCGACGACGACTCCGTAAGGGCGGCCGTCAGGCCGCGAGCAGCGGGTCGATCAGACGAAGGAGCTTCTCGACGGCGCCGCGGTTCTCCTCGACCGCGGCGCGTCCGAGCGCTCCGATCCTCGCGCGCGCAGCGCCGTCCGCGAGGAGCTGCGCGACGCGGTTCCCGAGCGCATCCGCATCGCTCACGATCTCCGCGGCACCTCGCCCGATGAGGAGCCTCGCGACGTCGGGCCCGTTGAAGTTGTGCGGCCCCGTGAGGACGGGAATCCCGAGAGCCGCCGGCTCGAGCAGATTGTGTCCGCCGATGGGCACGAGACTGCCTCCGACATATGCCACGTCCGCCGCGGCATAGAAGTCGAGCAGCTCGCCGAGCGTGTCGATCAGCAGCACTTCCGTCTGCGCCATGCATGCCGTGCCGCTCGAGCGCCGCACGAACCTCACCTGCTCGCGCTCGAGCAGCGCCGCGACGTCGTCGAAGCGTTGCGGATGGCGCGGAGCGAGGAGCAGCAGCGCCGTCGGATGCGACCGCTGCACCGTGCGGTGCGCCGCGAGCACGAGCTCCTCCTCTCCTCCGTGCGTGCTGCCTGCGATCCACACCGGCCGCCCGGGCGCATGGAGCTCGCGCAGCGCGCGCCCCTTCTCCACCGTTTCGGGTGGAACCGAGAAGTCGAACTTCACGTTGCCCGTGACGTGTGTCCGCTCGGCGGCCGCACCGAGCTGTCTGAAGCGTTCCGCGTCCTGCTCACCCTGCGCGCCGACGAACACCTCGCGCGCGAAGAGCTCGCGGATGACGCTTCCGAGCCAGCGGTAGCGGTCGACGGAACGCTGCGACACGCGCGCGCTCGCGAGCACGAGCGGCACCCGCCGCCTTCCGCATTCTCGATAGAGATTGGGCCAGAGCTCGGTTTCGAGGACGATCGCGATGCGCGGGCGCACGCGGTCGAAGAAACGACGCACCGAGCCGGGCAGATCGTACGGCACGTAGCGCACCAGCACGCCCTCGCCGAAGAGCGCACGGGCGCGCGCGGCCCCCGTCGGCGTGCCCGTCGTGACGACGAGCGGCATGTCCGGATAGCGGCGGCGGAGCGCTGCAACCAGCGGCGCGGAGGCCTGCACCTCGCCGACCGAGACCGCATGGATCCAGATGCTCTGCGCGGGCGAGCCGGCACCGAAGCCGAAGCGTTCGCCGAAGTTGCGCCAGTAGCTGCGGTCGCGGAACCCGCGCCACAGCGTGATGCCTGCGAGCACGGGAACGAGCAGGTAGGCGAGAAGGACGTAGACGAGGCGCACGCGCGTGACGATCAGATGTTCACGATCCGGGGTGCGCGGTACGTGCAGCCACGGGCTGCCGGTAGCCGTCGAGCAGCCCCTGCCAGTCCGCCTCCGTGAAGCGCTCCGGCGGCAGCCCCCAGGTGATCTTCTCGAGGGAGCGCCTGAGCCGGACCAGATTGGCGTCGCACCACAGTCCCGGTTTGCGCAGGCTCCCGCGATCGAAGTCGACGAGATACACGGTGTCGTCGCGCCCGAGGAGCACGTTGTGCGCGTTCAGATCCGCGTGGCACACGCCGAGCTCGTGGAAGCGGCGGATGCAGCGGCCGATGGCGATCCACTGCAGGAGCGACAGCGGCGCGCTGCGCAGGCGCGAAGCGAGCGACTCGGTGTCGAGCAGACGCTCGGTGATGATGTCGCCCGTGTACGTGCGGCCCATCCTGCGATAGCAGGCGGCGAGCGGCGCCGGCACCGGCAGGCCCGCCCGGTGCAGGTGGTAGGTGAGCTGCCATTCCGCGAACGAGCGGACCAGTTCCTCGCCGCGCCACAGGAAGCGATCGGCCGAAAGCCGTGCCATCAGTCCGCCGCGTCGGTAGTGGCGCAGGACGATGTGCCGGCCCTCGCTGTGAATGAAGTACGCGGAGCCCCTGCCGGGTGCCGATCCCACGAGCTCGCCGCGTGCGATCCAGAACTGGGGATCGAAGGCGGCGGGCGGCAAATTGCCGACGCGCGAGGCGTCATATAGCATCGCTCCGCCCGTGATATCGATTCGCCTGACTTCCGAGCCGAGCGGCCATTGCCCGCTCATCCATTAGCCCCCGTCATGCTGTCTCCTGCCGCTGCGCCGCGCAGCATCTGCATCCTGAGGCTGTCGGCGATCGGCGATACCTGCCACGTCGTCCCCGTGCTGCGCACGCTGCAGCACACGTGGCCGACGACGCGCTTCACCTGGATCATCGGCCGACTCGAAGCGCGGCTGATGAGTCTGATCGAGGGCGTCGAGTTTATCACCGTGGACAAGCGCGCCGGGTTGCGGGCGCTGCGCGATCTCCGCGCGCGACTCGCCGGACGCGAGTTCGACGTCCTGCTGCACATGCAGCTCGCGCTGCGCGCGAGCCTCGTCGCGAGCCAGGTGCGCGCGCGCGTGAAGCTCGGATTCGACCGCGCACGCGCGCGGGAGCTGCAGTGGCTCTTCACGAACGCGCGCATCGCGCCGCGCGCCCGCGAGCACGTGCTCGACAGCTTCTTCGGTTTCGCCGAGGCGCTCGGCGTGCGCGAGCGGCTGCTGCGCTGGGACATTCCGCTGCCCGAAGACGCGCTCGCCTACGCCGCAGGGCTGATTCCCGACGCGCAGCCGACGCTCGTGATCAGTCCCTGCTCGAGCCACCCGCTGCGCAACTGGAGCGCGGAGCGCTATGCGGCGGTCGCGACTTACGCGGCGCGCACGCACGGCATGCGCGTGATCCTCACCGGCGGACCGAGTCCGCTCGAGCGCGAGATGGGAGCGCGGATCGAAGCGGCAGCCGGCGTGCCTCTCGTGAACCAGATCGGAAAGGACACTCTGCCGCAGCTCCTCGCGCTGCTCGCCCGTGCAACGGTGCTCGTCACGCCCGATTCGGGGCCTGCGCACATGGCGACGATGGTCGGTACGCCGGTCATCGGGCTGTACGCCGCGACGAATCCCGAGCGCAGCGGACCGTATCTGTCGCGTCAGTGGTGCGTGAACCGCTACGCCGAAGCGGCGCGGCGGTTCCGCGGGAAGGAGCCCGCCGAGCTCCCCTGGACGGAGAAGATCGAGGAACCCGGCGTCATGGATCTCATCACCGTGGAAGACGTCTGCGCGAAACTCGACGAATTGCTAGGATCCCGAGCATGAAGGACATCCTCGTACCCATCTCGCCCGGCGAGCTGCTCGACAAGATCACGATCCTGCGCATCAAGGCCGCGCGCATCACCGATCCCGCGAAGCTCGCCAACGTGCGCCTCGAGCTCGAGCTGCTCGAGAAGACGTGGCGCGACAGCGGCGCCGCGAGTCACGACATCGCGTCCGAAGAAGAAGCCCTGCAGCGCGTGAACGAGCGGCTGTGGGACATCGAGGATCGCATCCGCGAGAAGGAAGCCGCGCAGTCCTTCGATTCGGAGTTCATCGAGCTCGCGCGCTCCGTCTACATCACCAACGACGAGCGCGCGGCCATCAAGAAGCGCATCAACGTGCTGCTCGGATCGCGCATCGTCGAGGAGAAGTCCTACAGGGACTACCGGCGCCCGCCGGCCTAGGCGGACGCAGGCAGGCCGCCGAAGCTTTCAGGGAAGAGCGCGTAGACCGATGGGTGCGACGGGAGTCAGCGCCGCAGCGTGTACTCGGCGCCGCAGTACGGGCACTTCGCCCAGCCGTTCGCCTCGATCGGCAGATACACGCGCGGATGCGAGTTCCAGAGGTACATCTGCGGCATCGGGCACGACAGCGGCAGATCCTCCGGCGTCACTTCGTACTGGTTCTGCGCGTTCGGCTGGATCAGCGGCTTCGTCGTCGCAGACATGGTGTCGCTTCTTGGAGTTTCCATGCGCGGGATTATACCGTCCGCCGCACGGACGAGGCCGCGACCGGCGTCCTTCAGCCGAGCATCGTCTCGTCCCAGATGCGCCTGACGGCGGCCCGCTCGGCCTCGAATTCGGAGGCGGGAACGACGGGGCCGCGGCCCGACAGCGAGAGGTGATGCGCGCGCTCCCGGTACGCGCGGTACGCGCCGGTCAGCACGTCGACGGTCGACTGCGGGACCAGGTCCGCCGAGGCCACCGACTCGAGCTGGCGGATGGTGTCGGAGAACATCGCCACCGGCGGGTAGTCGTGCGCCCAGCGCAGCGCCCAGTACTGGGCGAGGAACTCGATGTCGGCGATCCCGCCCGCGTCCTGCTTGAGATCGAACTGCCCCTCGCGCGCGGCTGACAGCTCCCGGCGCATGCGCTCCCGCATGCTGCGCACTTCCTCGCGCAGCGTGTCCCGGCGGACGTGGTTCACGAGCACGTCCATGCGGATGCGCTCGAACTCCTCGCGAAGCTCCGGCGCGCCGGCCACCGCGCGGGCGTGCAGCAGCGCCTGGTGCTCCCAGGTCCAGGCCTCCTTCTGCTGATACTCGGCGAAGGCGCGCACGTTGGTGACGAGCAGTCCGCCCTTACCGCTCGGACGCAGACGCACGTCGACCTCGTACAGCCGCCCGGCGGGCGAGTGCACGGTGAGCAGGTGAACGATGCGCTGTGCGAGACGCACGAAGAAGATCTGGTTGTCGATGGGGCGGTCGCCTTCGGTTTCCTGGCGCTCGCCGTGCGAGTCGTGCAGGAAGACGAGGTCCAGATCCGAGGAATAGCCCATCTCCATACCGCCGAGCTTTCCGTAGCCCACCGCGCAGATGCGCACCGGGCGTCGCTCCGCGCCCTCCCCGCACATCGGCACGCCGTACTGCGCGGTGATCTGGTGCCAGCCGAGCGCGAGCGCCTGCTCGACGATGAGCTCGGCGAGATCGGTGAGTCGGTCGCTCACCTTCATGACGGGCAGGCGTCCGGTGAGATCGGCCACCGCGATGCGGAACATCGCGGCCCGCTGGAACTGGCACAGGGCTTCGACCTGACGCTCCGGTTCCTCGTCCTGGAGCTGTGCCATGCGCTCGTCGAGCTCACGCGCAAGCTGCGTACGATCGGGCAGTTCCGAGAGCAGTCGCTCGTCGATGAGCTCGTCGAGCAGCAGCGGATGCGACGCGATGCGCTCCGCGAGGAACTCGCCGTGACCGCACAGCTCGACGAGGCGCCGGCGCGCCGGTCCGCTCTCGTGCAGCAGTGCGAAGTACGTCGAGCGCTGGCCGATCGCCTCGAGAATCCGCAGCACCCTGCGCAGGACGACCTCCGGCTGGCCGCTCGCCGCGACGTCCGCGATCAGCGGCGGGAGCAGCGCCTGCAGTCGCCTGCGGCCCGGTTCGTCCAGTCGGCGCACGGGTGCCGAGTCCCGCAGATCGATGAGGAGACGCGCAGCCTGGAGACCGTCGGGGAACCCTGCGCGCGCGAGTGAATCGGCCAGCACGGCAGTGTCGAGCCCGCTGTCCCACAGTGCGCCGAGATCGACGGTCGCGCCTGCCGGCCCCGGTGCAGATCCTCCGAGCGCGATGGCCTCGAAATGCCGGCTCACCCGTTCGCGATGCTCCGCGAGCTCCGACACGAGCGCGGTCCAGTCGGCGGCGCCCATCGCGAGCGCGATGCGCTCACACGCGAGGGAATCGCGCGGGAGCTGATGCGTCTGCTCGTCGGCGAGCATCTGCAGGCGGTTCTCGAGGCGCCGCAGGAAGACGTAAGCCGCGCGCAGATCCGCGACGACTGCCGGCGGGAGCAGCTTGTTGCTGCCCGCGAGAAGCGGCAGCGCCGCGAGGATGGAGGACGTCTGCAGCCGGCGATCCTGCCCGCCGCGGATGAGCTGGAAGACCTGCACGATGAACTCGATCTCGCGGATGCCGCCCGGTCCGAGCTTGACGTGATCCGCGAGCTCGCGACGTTCCACCTCGCGTTCGATCAGCGCCTTCATCTCCCGCAGGCTCTCGAACACGCCGTAGTCGAGATAGCGGCGGTAGACGAAAGGCCGCACCGCCGATGCGTAGAGCTCCGCGTAGCGCTCGCGCCCGGTGACGGCGCGCGCCTTGATCCACGCATAGCGCTCCCAGTCGCGACCGTGCAGAACGAGGTAATCCTCGAAGGACGCGAAGCTCGCCACCAGCCGCCCGCTGTCGCCGAAGGGCCTCAGGCGCATGTCGACGCGGAACACGAAGCCGTCGACGGTGGGCGACTCGATGAGCCGGATGACGGCCTGCCCCAGCCGTGTGAAGAACTCTTCGTTGTCGATGGAACGCGCGCCGTCCGTCTCGCCGTGCTCGGGAAAGAGGAACACCAGATCGATGTCGGACGAGAAATTGAGCTCGCCTCCGCCGAGCTTGCCCATCGCGATGATGACGAGCGGCTGGGCCTGCCCGTCCGGCCCGCGCGGCACCCCGTAGCGCGCCGTGAGCGTTCCCCATGCGTGCTCGTATGCGGCGCCGAGCGCCGCGTCTGCGAGAGCGGAGAGATCGGCGAGAGTTTCCTCGAGAGTCGCCCAGCCCGCGAGGTCGCGCCAGGCGATGCGCACCATCTCGCGCCTCCGCCAGCGGCGAAGCTGCGCCATGAACTCGCTCTCCTCCTGCAGCTCGCCCGGCGAGCGCTCGGCGCGCGGGGCGCGCGCAGCAAGCTGCGCGGCGGCATCGGTATGAGCGCTCAGCAGGTCGCCCGAATGCAGGAGGTCCAGGAACGTGCGCGGATCGCGCAGGCACGACTGCGCGACGAAATCGCTCGCCGCGAACACGCGGGGCAGACTCGCGGCGACTTCCGGAGGAGCAGCCTCGAGCGCTTCACGGAGCTCGGCGTGCTCCACGAGAGAATCGAGCATGCGCTGGAGGCGGCTTGCGAGCTCGCCGCTGACGTTCTCGAGAGCAGGCAGGCGCATCGACGGGATGCTAGCAGCCTTCACGGCCGCGGCGGTGGCGCCCGTCGTCACGAGCTGCCCGGCGGAGGACCAGGGACGCGGGGATCACTGCTCCCAGTCGTTGCCGCCGAGGTCGTGCACGGTGGCCGTGTCGAGCCGGCGCAGCAGTCCGTCGAAGGTCGAGGAGCGCGTGTACACCTCGGCGCCTTCCGATGCCTCGACGGCTGCGTTCCCGCCATGCACGTGACTGTTCGTGATGTGCACACGGGCGGCACGCGCGACCACGCCGAGGCCGCCGGCGATGATGCGGCTGTTCGTGATGTAGAGCTCGCAGCCGTCTTCCGCACGCACGGCGTCGCCGGCCGTCTCGAGATTGCGCCGGTCGAGATGCATGAGGCGTCCGCCCTGACACACGATGGGCTCGGAGCGGCGCTCGACCGGAATGCCTTCGGCGACCGTGGAGACTTCCGACGGGCGCGGCGTCGAAGTCGGCGCGGCCGAACCGTCGTCCGGCACCGATGCCGAGCTGATGCTGTAGCCGGGACCTGCGGCGATGACTCGCCCGCCCGATGCGTCGCTGGTCGGTACGGCAGGCGGCTGGGCCACCGGCTGTTCGGGACTGACCGGCGGAACGTCCGCATCCGCGACGGATTCGCTTCCGGAAGACTCGGATGCCAGCGGTTCCTCAGCAGGCTGCTGTGCGTCTGCCTGCACGTCCGGCGAAGCGGCGGCCGGAGGTGTCGACTCTTCGGCCGACATCGGCGCCGGCTGCGATGACTGCGAAGGACGCGGAGCGCCCGCGACGAGCTCATCGAGCCGCAGCGCACGAAGCTCTCCCGTGTGCCGGTCGCGGATCGTGAACACGCCCGAATCCGCATCGGTCGCCACGATCTCGATGTCGGGATTGCGCTCGAGCGCCGCGCGCGCCCACTGCATTTCGCTCTCGGACGTGCGCGTGCAGGCAGCCAGTCCCAGGAGGCCCGTCACACAGACGAGTCGCAGAGATATCCAAGAACGGCTGAGCTCCATGTCGGCCCTCCCGGGTTTCCTCCACAGGACGGTCAACATAAACGGCAGCCGCGCCTCAGGAAAGCGCCACGCGCGACGGCGGCGCCGAGTAGACATAACGCGGAAATGCTGCACCCTCAGCGCCGCTCGAAACGGCGCATGAATGACTGGCGCATCCCCTCGATCTCGAGCTCCTCGACGAAGCGGAACCCGGCGGCCTCGATCTCGGCCGTGAACTCTTCCTTGCTCGCGCGGATGTGCTCGAGGACGAAGGGCTCGGATTTGCCTTCGACGCGGTCGAAATCGACCACGTAAAGCTGCCCGCCGGGACGCAGTGCCTCGCGGATCGACGCGAGCATCGCCTGCGGATTCTCGAAGTGGTGATACGCATCGCACACGAACACCACGTCCACCGAGGCTGCGGGCAGGCGGATCGAATCCTCGGTGCCGAGCACGGCCTGCACCTGCGTGAGCCCGCGTTCCTTCGCGCGCGCCTCGATGTGCTCGACGAACTTCGGAACGATGTCGATCGCGTACACCTTGCCGTTCGGTCCGACTGCCGCCGCGAGCAGCGGCTCGAAGAGACCGGTGCCGGCACCGACATCCGCGACGGACTGACCCGGACGCAGCCGCATCGCGGACACGATCGCGTGGCGCAGATCGAATGCTTCCCGGCCCTCGCCTTCGAGCCGCTCGACCCACTCTTCGATCCTGAGATCCGGATCCCGATACGGTGCGTTGACGTCGGGCTTTGCCTGCTGCGCGAGCACTGCGTGCGCGGCGCACAGCAGGAGCACGAGCACGATTCGAGCGGTCGAGCGCGTTCGCAGCATCCGCATCCTCCTCCCTTTCCGGGACACGTCTTCGCGGCGGTGTCAGTCTCCCCGACGCACGGAGCGTACGCCAGTCCGCACGCGTTCGTGCGGGACAAAAAAAGAGCCTCGCAAATGCGAGGCTCGAGTGGATTGCGCGGAACAGGGGGGTCTTGAATTCCGCGACTTTTCGGGAGACGCCGTCCGATCTGGGAGAGGGGACTGCATCTCCGACTCCGGCAGCGTACTGCCACCCGCGGAGGATGGCAGTACGCATATCTCTCGCTTATCTGTCGGTTTCCTCTTACATGTCCATGCCCATGCCGGCGCCGGGACCAGCATGGCTGTGCTCCTCGTCCTTCGGAGCCTCGGCGACCATCACTTCCGTGGTCAGCAGGAGACCCGCCACCGAAGCGGCGTTCTGCAGAGCCAGGCGGGTGACCTTCGTCGGATCGAGGATGCCCATCTCGATCATGTCGCCGAACTCGCCCGTCGCGGCGTTGTAGCCGAACGAGCCCTTGCCTTCCTTGACGCGGTTGAGGATGACCGCTGCATCCTCGCCGGCGTTCTCGACGATCTGGCGGAGCGGCTCCTCGATCGCACGGGCCAGGATGCGGATACCGACCGTCTGGTCCTCGTTCGCACCCTCGAGCTTCTCGATGGCCTTCTGTGCACGGATCAGCGCGACACCACCGCCCGGCACCACGCCTTCCTCGACGGCCGCGCGCGTCGCATGCAGCGCGTCCTCGACGCGGGCCTTCTTCTCCTTCATCTCGACCTCGGTGGCCGCACCGACCTTGATCACGGCGACACCGCCGGAGAGCTTCGCGACGCGCTCCTGCAGCTTCTCCTTGTCGTAGTCGGAGGTGGCCTCCTCGATCTGCTGACGGATCGACTCGATGCGGGCCTTGATGTCGGCCTGCTTGCCGGCGCCGTCGATGATCGTGGTGTTCTCCTTCTCGACGACGACCTTCTTGGCCTCACCGAGATCGTTGAGCGAGGCCTTCTCGAGCGTGAGACCCACCTCGTCGGAGATCACCGTACCGCCGGTCAGGATCGCGATGTCCTGCAGCATCGCCTTGCGGCGATCGCCGAAGCCCGGCGCCTTGACGGCGGCAACCTTGAGGATGCCGCGGATGTTGTTGACCACCAGCGTGGCGAGCGCCTCGCCTTCGACGTCCTCGGCGATGACGAGCAGCGGACGGCCCGCCTTGGCAACGCCCTCGAGGAGCGGCAGGAGCTCGCGGATGTTCGAGATCTTCTTGTCACACAGCAGGATGAGCGGCTTCTCGAGCTCGGCCGTCTGGTTCTGCTGGTTGTTGATGAAGTACGGCGAGAGGTAGCCGCGGTCGAACTGCATACCCTCGACCACCTCGAGCTCGTTCTCGAGGCCCGAGCCTTCCTCGACCGTGATGACGCCTTCCTTGCCGACCTTCTCCATCGCCTCCGCGATGGTCTTGCCGATCGACTCGTCGGCGTTCGCGGAGATCGTGCCGACCTGAGCGATGGCCTTGGAATCCTTGCACGGCTTGGAGAGCTTCTTCAGCTCCTCGACGGCCGCGGCGACCGCCTTGTCGATACCGCGCTTGATGTCCATCGGGTTGCGGCCCGAGGCGACCGCCTTGAGGCCCTCGCGGATGATCGCCTGCGCGAGCACCGTCGCGGTGGTCGTACCGTCACCTGCCTCGTCGGAGGTGTGGGACGCGACTTCCTTCACCATCTGCGCGCCCATGTTCTCGAACTTGTCCTTCAGTTCGATCTCCTTCGCGACCGACACGCCGTCCTTCGTGACGGTCGGAGCGCCGAAGCTCTTCTCGAGCACGGCGTTGCGGCCCTTCGGGCCGAGCGTCGCCTTCACCGCGTTCGCGAGAATGTTGACGCCGCGGAACATCTTGTGCCGGGCGTCATCGCTGAAACGTACTTCTTTGGCAGCCATTACTGACTTCTCCTGATTTCGTTCCTCTTGGCCGGTCTGACCGTGAGTCCCGTGAATCCGCGCTTACTTCTCGATGATGGCCATGACGTCTTCTTCACGCATGACCAGCAGCTCTTCGCCGTCGACCTTCACCTCGGTCCCGCTGTACTTGCCGAACAGGACCTTGTCGCCGACCTTGACTTCCAGCGGACGCACGTTGCCATCGTCAAGGATCTTGCCCTTGCCGACCGCGACCACCTTTCCCTGGATCGGCTTCTCGGCCGCGGTATCGGGAATGACGATTCCGCCCGGGGAAGTGCGCTCTTCCTCCAGGCGCTTCACGATGACGCGGTCATGAAGAGGACGAATCTTCATGGTTGACGCTCCTTCGAAGCAGTTGAGTGTGAGTGGTATAGTGAAAGGAACGGGAGATTGTTAGCACTCTCCCCGGCTGGCTGCTAATGATAGTTCCCCGGGTGCCGTTTTCAAGGCGGGGATGGAGCGGCGCGGCAGCAGTCGCCTCTTCTTTATGGATATTCAGTACCTTCTCGTCCTCTCGACCTGTCCCGACGAGACCGTAGCCTCACGCATCGCACGACAGCTCGTCGAGGAAAAGCTCGCCGCCTGCGTCAATCGGCTGACGCCGGTCCGTTCGACATATTCCTGGAAAGGCCGGATCGAGGATGAACCCGAGGTGCTGCTGATCATCAAAACGACGGCGGCACGCTACGGTGAGCTGGAACTGCGGCTCAAGGCACTGCACCCGTACGAGGTTCCCGAGATCATCGCCCTGCCCATCGTGCGCGGCTCCGGCAGCTATCTCGAGTGGCTCGCTGCCGAGACCCGGAGCCCGGATGGCGGCAAACCGGAAACCGGGAAGTGAAGAGCGGCCGCGGCGTGCGCAGTCATTTCGGCGGTGAAGTGATGAAACAGGCGTTCCGAACGTGGACGGTTCTCTTCCTCGGATTGGCGTGGGCCGTGTGCGGTGCCGCGATGGCCGCCGAGGAGTTCCTGCCGCCCGAGCAGGCATTCCGGTACACGGTGGAGAGCGACGGCGATTCCCTCACCGTCCGCTGGACCGTGGCCCCGGGCTACTACCTCTACCGCTCGCGCATGGGGCTTTCGAGCGCAACGCCCGGAATCACCATCGGCACGCCGAGCTATCCCGAAGGCGAGGTCCACCGGGACGACTACTTCGGCGAGCAGGTCATCTTCAGAGACGAGTTCACGGTAACCGCACCGCTCGAGCGCGCTGCGGACGCGCCGCGCGAGCTCGCGCTGGAGCTCAGGCTCCAGGGGTGCGCGGATGCCGGGCTGTGCTATCCGCCGATGACCTGGGATACGAAGGTCGCGCTGCCGCCCGCGTCTGCAGCGAATGCCGCTTCGATCCTCGAGCTCGCCCGCCGCGCGTCGAACGAAGACGAGTTCCTGCCTCCCGATGAGGCCTTCAGGCTGGAAGCCGTCGCGGCAGGACCGGACCGGGTCCGTCTGGTCTGGACCATCGCCGACGGCTACTACCTCTACCGCAGCAAGCTCGCGGTCTCCTCGGAAGCGGAAAACGTCCAGCTCGGCCAGCTCTCGCTTCCGGCCGGCAAGACCAAGACCGACGAGTACTTCGGGACACAGGAGGTGTACTACGGCGAGCTCGAGGCGACGCTGCCCGTCGCGCGGGCCGCCACCGAAGCCCTCGAGCTGCCGCTCGCGGTGACCTACCAGGGGTGCGCCGACGCGGGTCTGTGCTACCCGCCGATCACGAAGACGGTCAGTGTGAGCCTGCCGCCCGGCACGGGCGCGGGCGGGTTCGTTTCCGAGCAGGATCGTCTCGCGGCGCTGATCCGCGAGGGCAATCCGTTCCTGGTGCTCGCGACGTTCTTCGGCCTGGGGCTCCTCCTCGCCTTCACCCCGTGCGTGCTGCCCATGGTCCCGATCCTCTCGGGGATCATCGCGGGACATGGCACGCGGGTGACGACGCGCAGAGCCTTTGCCCTTTCGCTCACCTACGTGCTGGGCATGGCGTTCACTTACACGCTCGCGGGCGCGCTGTTCGCAGCCGCGGGCCGGCAGGTCCAGGCGGTCTTCCAGCAGCCGTGGATCGTGACGCTCTTTGCCGGGCTCTTCGTCGTACTGGCGCTTTCGATGTTCGGGCTCTTCAACATCCAGATGCCCGCAGCCATTCAGACGCGCCTCGCGAACCTCAGCAACCGGCAGTCGGCGGGTCACTTCGGCGGTGTCGCCGTCATGGGTGCCCTGTCAGCCCTGATCGTGACCACCTGCGTCGCGCCGCCTCTCGTCGCGACCCTGGCGGTCATCGGCCAGAGCGGCGACATGGTGCGCGGCGGAGCTGCGCTCTTCGCGATGAGCCTCGGCATGGGCACGCCGCTCCTGGCCGTCGGCGCCTCGGCAGGCAAGCTCCTGCCGCGCGTCGGACCGTGGATGGAGGTCGTGAAGCGGTCCTTCGGCGTCCTGATGCTCGCCGTGGCCGCCTGGATGCTCGCGCGCATCGTTCCCGAGAGCCTGACTCTCCTCCTGTGGGCGGTACCGGCGTTCTGCGCGGCCTGGGTGCTCTGGACGGCCGTGAAGCGCACCTCGAAAACGGCATTCGCGCTGCGTACGACCGGTGCAGCGGCGGGTCTCTACGGGGTCGTGCTCGTCGCGGGAGCCGCGCTCGGCGGATCCGATCCGCTCGCGCCGCTCCCGATGATGCGCGGCCAGCACTCGGAGCTGCCGTTCACGACGATCAAGTCCGTTTCGGATCTCGAGCAGCAGCTCGCGGCGGCGCGCGCCTCCGGACGGCCGCTGATGCTCGACTTCTATGCGGACTGGTGCGTCTCCTGCAAGGAAATGGAGCGCTACACCTTCACGGACGAAGCCGTGCACGAAGCGCTCGCCGGTGCGGTGCTGCTGCGCGCGGACGTCACGCGCAACGACGCCGAGGACCAGGCGCTGCTGAAGCACTTCGGCATCTTCGGACCGCCGACCATCGTGTTCTACGGCCCGGACGGCACTGAGCGCCGCAACTACCGCGTGGTCGGCTACATGAAGGCGCCGGAGTTCGCCGCTCTGGCACGGGAAGCGCTCGCCCGCGAGACGCTGGTCGCCCGCTGATCCGGCAGCCGTCGTCAGGCAGCCGCACCCGGAATCCGTGGATTTCCGGTATCCCGCAAGGTAGGCTCGCCGCCTCACATGAGCCGCTCCTCGCGCACTCCCGTCGTCATCGCCGTGCTGGCCGGCGCCGCGCTCGCCGGCTTCGGCAGCCATTACCTGCTCGGAAGGCGGGAGGCGCAGGGGCCCGTGCCCACCGCGGGGACGGCCTCTCCGTCCGCGCCGGCGGAAGAGGCCCGGGAAACGAAGAAGGCGATTCCCGAGACGGTTCCCGACGTCACGCTCGCCGATCGCGAAGGCAAGCCGCGCAGCCTCGCCGAATGGCGCGGCCGGCCGCTGCTCATCAACTTCTGGGCGACGTGGTGCGCGCCGTGCCGGCGTGAGATTCCGTTGCTCATGGATCTCAGGCGCGAACGGCGGGCGAGCGACCTCGAGGTGATCGGCATCGCCGTGGATTTCCGCGAGGAAGTGCTCGCCTACGCGAAGGAGATCGGCATCGACTATCCGCTCCTCATCGGGGAGGAGGACGGTCTTGCGGCCGTCGATGCGTTCGGGATGGAGATGCTCTTCCCCTTCACGGTGTTCGCGGACAGGGAAGGCCAGATCGTCGCGCTGAAGGTCGGCGAGCTGCACCGCGACGAGGCCGACTTCATCCTCGACCGCATGCAGGAGGTCGAGGCCGGCTCCCTGGATCTGGCCGCCGCCCGCGAGCAGATCGCCAGCCGCCTCCGGGACCTGGCCGCCGAGCGCGCCCGCGCCCAGCCCGGCGCCTGAAAGAACACGTTCTTCCCCGTTCCACGAAATTCGGGGCCAGAACTGGCCCGATTGACGCGAATTAGGTTACATTCGCTGCACTTTGCCGCGCCCCATCGAGGGGCATGCACCGATGGCACGACTGCTTCTGCTCAACGGCCCCAACCTCAATCTGCTCGGCTCACGCGAGCCGCAGCTGTACGGCAGCGTCACGCTGGCGGACATCGAGCGCCGGGCGGCCGCCGTCGCGCAGGAACACGGCCACGAGCTGATCGCGTTCCAGAGCAACGCGGAGCACGAGCTGATCGAGCGGATCCACGGGGCGCCTCGCGAGGGGGTCGAGTTCCTCATCTTCAATCCGGGTGCCTTCACGCACACGAGCATCGCCCTGCGCGACGCCCTGCTCGGCGTCGGGCTCCCGTTCATCGAGGTACACCTGTCGAACACGCATGCGCGCGAGCCGTTCCGAAGGCACTCGTACTTCTCCGACATCGCCGTGGGCTCGATCTTCGGCCTCGGCGCTCTCGGTTACGAGCTCGCGGTCCGGGCGGCCGCCGAGCGGCTCGCCCGCAGGTCCTGAAGTCAACCGGATATCGCCTTTGCGCAAGGGAGCATTCCCGGCATGGACATTCGAAAAATCAAGAAACTGATCGAGCTCCTGGAGGAGTCCGGGATCGCCGAGATCGAGATCAAGGAGGGGGAGGAAGCGGTCCGCATCAGCCGGCTGCCGACGGGCCCCATCGCATCTCAGCTGCCGGCGACCGCCGCGATTCCCGTGACGACCGCACCCGCAGCGGGAGCCGCCACACCGCCGTCACCGGGAGCGTCCCAGGCGCCCGAAGCCGCGGCGCCCAGGCCGAAGCCCAACGAGCACGTGGTCACCGCGCCGATGGTCGGCACCTTCTACGCGGCGCCCTCACCCGGCGCCAAGCCCTTCGTCGAGATCGGTGACGAGGTCGAGGTCGGTCAGGTCCTGTGCATCATCGAGGCGATGAAGATGATGAACCAGATCGAGGCCGACAAGGCCGGCCGCATCACCTCGATCATGGCGAAGAACGGCGACCCGGTCGAATTCGGCCAGCCGCTGTTCGTGATCGAAGAATAAGGCTCCCATGCTCGAGAAGGTCGTCATCGCCAACCGCGGCGAGATCGCGCTGCGCATCCTGCGCGCGTGCCGCGAGCTCGGCATCAAGACGGTCGCGGTGCACTCCACCGCCGACTACAGCCTCAAGCATGTACTGCTCGCCGACGAGTCGGTCTGCATCGGGCCTCCGCCGTCCGCGCAGAGCTACCTCAACATGCCCGCGATCATCAGCGCGGCCGAGGTCACGGACTCCGTCGCGATTCACCCGGGATACGGCTTCCTGTCCGAGAACGCCGACTTCGCCGAGCGCGTGGAACGCAGCGGATTCATCTTCATCGGTCCGAAGCCCGAGACGATCCGCCTCATGGGCGACAAGGTCTCGGCGATCCGCGTGATGAAGCAGCACGGCGTCCCGTGCGTGCCCGGCTCGGACGGGCCCTTGAGCGACGATCCGGACGAGAACCTGCGCATCGCGCGCGACATCGGCTACCCCGTCATCATCAAGGCCGCGGGCGGCGGCGGCGGTCGCGGCATGCGCGTCGTGCACAGCGAGGCGTCGCTCCTCAACGCGATCAACATCACGCAGGCCGAGGCGCTCGCCGCCTTCGGCAACAACCAGGTGTACATGGAGAAGTACCTGGAGCGGCCGCGGCACATCGAGTTCCAGATCCTCGCGGACCACTACGGCAACGTGATCCACCTCGGCGAGCGCGACTGCTCGCTGCAGCGCCGGCACCAGAAGGTGATCGAAGAGGCACCGGCGCCGGGCATCACGGCGCGTCAGCGCAGGATCATGGGCGAGCGCTGTGTCGAGGCCTGCCGCGCGGTCGGGTACCGGAGCGCCGGAACGCTCGAGTTCCTCTACCAGGACGGCGAGTTCTACTTCATCGAGATGAACACTCGCATCCAGGTCGAGCATCCGGTGACCGAGATGGTCACGGGCATCGACATCGTGAAGGCGCAGCTCCTGATCGCCGCGGGCGAGAAGCTTCCCTACGTGCAGAGCGACGTGCAGATCCGCGGCCACGCCATCGAGTGCCGCATCAATGCGGAGGACGCGAAGACGTTCATGCCCTCACCGGGCCCGATCCGCCTGTGGCACGCGCCCGGCGGCCCGGGTATCCGCGTCGACAGCCACATCTACTCCGGCTACAACGTGCCGCCGCACTACGACTCGCTGATCGGCAAGATCATCGCGCACGGCGACACGCGCGAGACCGCGATCGCGCGCATGAAGAACGCGCTCGCCGAGATGGTGATCGAGGGCATCAAGACGAACGTCCCGCTGCATCAGGAGATCTTCAATCACGCGGCGTTCCGCAGCGGCGGGCTCGACATCCACTATCTCGAGCGCCGGCTCGGGCTGCGCTGATTCCGTCCCGCTCCCGTTCCGTCTCCCGACGCGATGCCGCCCGCACGGTGGCGGCACACCGCGCAGGCGGGTGCGGAGCGAGGAGCGGGCGGTAGACTCGCCTCATGCCTTTCCTCGCTCTCGCCTTCGAGCTCGGCGGCCGCGATCCCGACGCGGTCGAGGCGACCTGCTTCGCGCACGGCGCGCTCGCGGTCACGCTGTGCGACGCGCGCGACGATCCGATCCTCGAGCCCGCGCCGGGCGAGACGCGCCTGTGGCCCGCGACCAGGCTCGAGGCCCTGTTCCAGGGTGACACTGAGCCCGCGCCGCTCATCGCGGCGCTGGCCGCCGAGCTGGGACTTCCGCCGGCCGCCATCGAGCAGCGCACGGTCGAGGACCGCGCGTGGGAGCGCGAGTGGATGAAGGACTTTCAGCCGATGCGCTTCGGCGCGCGGCTCTGGGTGTGCCCGCGGCACGGCAGCGTCGACGATCGGGATGCCGTGGTGCTGCGCCTCGACCCGGGACTCGCCTTCGGCACGGGCACGCATCCCACCACGGCACTCTGCCTGGAGTGGCTCGACGCGAACGTGCGCGGAGGTGAGGACGTCATCGACTACGGCTGCGGCTCGGGGATCCTCGCGATCGCGGCAGTGCTGCTCGGCGCGCGGCGCGCGAGCTGCTTCGACATCGATCCCCAGGCGCTGCTCGCGACGCACGACAACGCGCAGGTCAATGGTGTCGAGGAGCGTGTCCTGATCTGCGCCGAAACCGGCCGGCTGCCGCGAGGCGTCGACCTGCTGCTCGCGAACATCCTCGCCGGCCCGCTGTGCGAGCTGGCGCCGCGCTTCGCCGAGCTCGTCCGCCCCGGTGGCACACTCGTGCTCGCCGGGCTCATGGAGCATCAGGCAAACGAGGTGGCGCAGGCCCAGTCGCCGTGGTTTGATATCACGCCCTTTGGATTGCGGGACGGCTGGGTGGGTCTGCAGGGGACGCGCCGCCCCTGACGAGCGGCACTTCCGATGTACACCGTCTGCCCCAAATGCGCGCTCACGCTCGTCGTGACCACGGCGGATCTGCGCGTGGCTCAAGGCTACGTGCGCTGCGGCCGCTGCGCGAGCGTCTTCAACGCACTCGCGGCGCTCAGCGAGGCGCCAGAGCCTGCGGGAACGAGAACGCGGACCTCTGCGACCGGCCCTGCCACGCGGCCGAGCGAGCGGGAGCTCGACCTGGCCGCGTCCTCACCTGCGGATCGGCCCGAAGTCGAATCCGGCCCGATCGATTTCGACTTCACGACACCTGCGCAGCAGACGAAGTCCGCGCAGCAGGAGGCTCCGATCGAGATCGAGCTTCCGGCGCCGGAGCCCACGCAATCTCCGGCGCCGCCACAACCGTCCGCACAGTCTGCCGATACCGCACAGACCACCGAAGAGGACGAGGCGATTCCCGACGCCGCGCTCGAGTTCGATCCGGTGGCGACCGACGTATCGGAAGTGTTCGTCGAGCCGCCGCGCGGTCCGCAGGAGGACGCCGTCGGCACGATCGAGACGATCATTCTGGAAAGCGCGGAGGATGGCGAGAGCGACCGCAGCTCGGACGATCCCACCGACGAGTTCGCGATCGACCCGGGGCTGCGCGCGCTGGCGGCAGAGATCGAATCCACCGGAGTGAGCGAGTCGGCGCCGACCGAGTCACCCGCACCCGCTCCGCCGACGCCTGCGAAGCCCGAAGCGGCACCGGGCGCTGCGCTTTCGTCAACTCCCGCCGCTGTCGGAAGGACGACGGACGCCGGGCGGACGGCCGCTGCGGAGCCGCCGCGAAGTGAAGCGCCGAAGACTCAGACTGCGCCTGTCGCGGGCCATGAGGCAGTGCGCGAGACGGAGGATTTCGACACTGCCGAAGCTCTGGTGGCGATCGATCGCACACAGCGTCGCGCCACCGCGCTCTGGGGCATCGGCGCGGTGCTGCTGCTGCTCCTGCTCGCCGCGCAGGTCATTCACTACCATCGCCACGAGCTGGCCGCCGATCCGCGCCTCAACGGACCGCTCACGGCGCTCTACGCCGCGATGGGCATCGAGCTCGTGCCGCGCTGGGATCTCTCCGCCTACGACGTGCGCCAGCTCGGTGCCTTCGCCGATCCTTCGGGCTCGGGACGGCTCACCGTCCGTGCGAGTCTCAAGAATTCCGCGTCGCAGGCTCAGCCGCTGCCGCTGCTGCGCGTGACGCTGCAGGACCGTTTCGGCAATCGCATCGCATCGCGCGACGTCGAGCCTGAGCATTACGTCCCCTCGAGCGTCCCTCCCGGCGCGCTGCTCGCCGCGGGTCAGCGCATCGATGCTGAGATGACGTTCGCGGATCCCGGCAAGGAAGCGGTCGGCTTCGAGCTCGATGCGTGCCTGAGATCGGCCTCCGGCGAGATCCGCTGCGCCGCAGACCTGCGCGGACGCTGAAGAGGAGCGGCGACGGATGAGCTCAGGACCTCGCATCGGTCCCTACGTGCTGCCGTCCCGGGTGGTTCTCGCACCGATGGCGGGAGTGACCGACCGTCCGTTCCGCGTTCTCTGCCGCCGGCTCGGCGCGGGCCTCGCCGCGTCGGAGATGCTGACGAGCGACACGCGCCTCTGGAACACCCCGAAGTCGCGGCGCAGGATGGATCATGCGGGCGAGCCCGAGCCGCGCGTCGTGCAGCTCGCCGGCGCGGATCCCGATGCGCTCGCCGAGGCTGCACGGCTCAACGTCGCGCTCGGTGCGCAGATCATCGACATCAACATGGGCTGTCCCGCCAAGAAGGTGTGCGGACGCGCCTGCGGTTCCGCACTGCTCAGGGACGAGGCGCTCGTCGCGCGCATTCTCGATGCGGTCGTGCGTGCGGTCGACGTTCCGGTGACGCTGAAGATCAGAACCGGCTGGGATCGCGCGCATCGCAACGGTGTGCGTATCGCCCGGCTCGCGCAGGAATGCGGCGTGCAGGCGATCGCGGTGCACGGGCGCACGCGCGAGGACATGTTCGAGGGCAGCGCCGAATACGAAACCATCCGGGCGATCAAATCGGAAGTGTCGATTCCCGTTTTCGCGAACGGCGACATCGATTCGCCGCGGAAGGCGCGCGAGGTACTTGATTTCACCGGTGCGGACGGGGTAATGCTCGGCCGCGCCGCGCACGGTGCACCATGGATTTTCCGCGCTGTCAACTCCGAGCTCGACGGTGAGCCGGTTGCGCATGGTGAATGCGGCTCGCTATCACGCGCCGAAGTGCGTGCTATCATCCTCGAGCATCTGGAATCCCTTTACGCCTTCTACGGCGAAGACGCTGGAGTCCGGATCGCGCGCAAACACCTCGGCTGGTACTGCAGGCAAATCGCGGATTCTGCGCGCGCGGCCGACGCGACGCAGTGGCGCGAAGGTCTCATGCGAGCCGGCAGCACGGCGGAGCAGTTCGCGCTGGCGAAGAACTACCTAGACGAATGGGCCGAAGGGCCGCGGTGGGTCCTTTGATCGGGGGAGAAAGATCGCGCCGATCGCGTGCCCGGAAATGCAGAGAGTTTTTGGGGAACGTCCGATGACAGCGAAGAAAGACGGTCGCGCTCGCACAGAATCCATCGCCCGCCACATCGGCAAGGAGCTGCCCCTGCGCAGCCACACGGAGCGCGCGCTGCACGACTACTTCGCGAGTCTCAACGGCCACAAGCCGGCCCGTCTCTACGATCTCGTCATCAGGGAAGTCGAGGAACCGCTGTTCCGCGCGGTGCTCGACTACGCCGAAGGCAACCAGAGCCGCGCCGCAGGAATTCTCGGCATCAATCGCGGCACGCTGCGCAAGAAGCTGCGCGAGCTCGGTCTCGCGAACTGAAGGCGTACCGGACGCGAATTCCGCCTTCCTCGCCAGGATCTGTCGACCGGGCGCCCGGATGCGCCCCGCCGTACGGAGCGCCCCGCGCTCTTGCTGTAGACTGTGGACCGTCACCCGTGGACTTCGGCCCATGCTCCTGCCCATTCGTCGCGCACTGCTGTCGGTTTCCGACAAGACGGGACTCGTCGAGCTCGCGCGCGAGCTCGCGCGATTGAACGTCGAGCTGCTCTCGACGGGCGGCACCGCCCGCCTGCTCGCTGACAACGGCCTCGTGGTCAAGGAGGTCTCGAGCTACACGGGCTTTCCCGAGATCATGGACGGGCGCGTCAAGACGCTGCATCCGAAGATCCATGGAGGACTCCTCGGACGCCGCGGCATCGACGATGCGGTGATGGCGCTGCACGACATCGCACCCATCGACCTGCTGGTCGTCAATCTCTATCCGTTCGCCGAAACGGTCGCGCGACCGGGCTGCAGTTACGCCGAGGCCATCGAGAACATCGACATCGGCGGACCGGCGATGGTGCGCGCCGCCGCGAAGAATCACGAATCGGTCGCGGTAGTCGTCGACCCTGCGGACTACTCGCGTCTGCTCGCCGAGCTCGCGCAGCATTCCGGATGCACGTCGTTCGAGCTGCGTGCGCAGCTCGCGGCCAAGGCCTTCGCGCACACGGCTCGCTACGACACGATGGTGGCGAGCTTCCTGCTGGGGCACGAGCGCGCCGCAGCCGAGGCCCTTCCGGCGACGCTCCCGCTCGTATTCGAGAAGGTGCAGGACCTGCGCTACGGAGAGAATCCGCATCAGCACGCGGCGTTCTACCGCGATCCGGCGCTGCGCGGTGCGAGCATCGCGAACGCGCGCGTGCTGCAGGGCAAGGACCTCTCGTTCAACAACATCGCGGATGCGGACACCGCGATCGAGTGCGTCCGTCAGTTCGAGCAGCCCGCGTGCGTCATCGTCAAGCACGCGAATCCCTGCGGCGTGGCGGTCGCCCGAACGGTTCTCGAGGCCTACGACCGCGCGTACCGCACCGATCCGACTTCCGCGTTCGGCGGAATCATCGCTTTCAATCACGAGCTCGACGAAGCGGCCGCGCGCGCGATCCTCGAGCGGCAGTTCGTCGAGGTCATCGCGGCGCCTTCCATCACGGCCGGTGCACGCGAAGCGCTCGCGGCGAAGCCCGGCGTGCGCGCGCTCGAGCTCGGCGACCTGCGCCGTGCGCCGACGGGCGCGCTCGAGTACCGCAGCGTCACCGGCGGGCTGCTCGTCCAGAGCCGCGACGTAGGCATGGTCCGTCCCGAGGACCTGCGCGTGGTGACGCGCCGCAAGCCGACCGATCAGGAGCTCGCCGATCTGCTGTTCGCGTGGCGCGTGTGCAAGTTCGTGAAGTCGAATGCCATCGTGTACGCGCGCGACGGTGCGACCGTCGGCATCGGCGCGGGTCAGATGAGCCGCGTCTACTCGAGCCGCCTCGCCGCGATGAAGGCCACCGACGAGAAGCTGCCCGTCGAAGGATCGGTCATGGCGTCCGACGCGTTCTTCCCGTTCCGCGACGGACTCGACGTCGCTGCCGGTCACGGAGTTCGCGCCGTGATCCAGCCCGGCGGCTCGAAGCGCGACGACGAGGTGATCGCCGCGGCCGACGAGCACGGCATCGCGATGGTCTTCACCGGCATGCGTCACTTCCGTCACTAGAGCGGGCGAAATCCGCACTCGATCTCCGGTCATCCGCATGAAGATACTCGTCGTCGGTTCGGGCGGTCGCGAGCACGCGCTGGCCTGGAAATGCGCCTCCTCTCCTCGTGTCACAGAGGTGCTGGTTGCACCGGGCAATGCCGGCACGGCCACCGAACCGAAGGTGCGCAACGTCGCCGTCGGCGCCGAGGACATCGCCGCTCTCGCGGAGCTCGCCGAGCGTGAGAAAGTCGCGCTCACGATCGTGGGTCCCGAAGCGCCGCTCGTCGCGGGCATCGTCGATGAGTTCGCACGGCGCGGGCTCCGGTGCTTCGGCCCGACGCGGGCCGCGGCGCGGCTCGAGGGATCGAAGGCCTTCACGAAGGAGTTCCTGCGCCGCCACGGCATTCCCACGGCGAGCTACGCGACGTTCACGCGCGAGAGCTTCGATCCCGACTACGTGCGGCGGCAGCGCGCACCGATCGTCGTCAAGGCGAGCGGTCTCGCCGCCGGCAAGGGCGTGGTCATCGTCGACTCGGCCGAGGAGGCGATCGACGTCATCCAGGAAATGTTCGCCGGGAAGTTCGGCGATGCCGGACGCGAAGTCGTCGTCGAGGAGTTCCTGGAAGGCGAAGAAGCGAGCTTCATCGTGATGGCGGACGGCCGCCACGTGCTGCCCCTTGCGACCTCGCAGGATCACAAGCGGCGCGACGACGGCGACCGTGGTCCGAACACGGGCGGCATGGGCGCGTACTCGCCCGCACCGGTCGTTACGCCCGAGCTGCACGCGCGCATCATGCGCGAGGTGATCGAGCCGACGCTGCAGGGCCTCGCAGCCGACGGCACGCCGTACACCGGTTTTCTCTACGCGGGGCTGATGATCGCGCCTGACGGCACGCCGAACGTGCTCGAGTACAACTGCCGCTTCGGCGATCCCGAGACTCAGCCCATCCTGATGCGCCTCGAGTCCGATCTCACCGAGCTGTGCGAGGCGGCGCTCGACGGCCGGCTCGACGCGATGCGCGCCGAGTGGGACCCTCGTGCGGCGCTCGGCGTCGTCATGGCCGCCCAGGGTTATCCCGATGCCGTGCGCAGGGGCGACGTCATCGAAGGGCTCGAGCAGGCTGCGCGTCTTCCCGGCAAGGTCTTTCACGCAGGCACGCGCCTCGAGAACGGCAAGGTGGTGACGAACGGCGGACGCGTGCTGTGCGCGGTGGGTCTCGGTGCGACCGTCGCCGAAGCGCAGCGGCAGGCCTACGCCCTCTGCGATGTCATCCGCTGGCCCGGCATGCACTATCGCCGCGACATCGGCCATCGCGCCATCGCACGCGAACGCGCGGCTCGAGGTGCGGGGCCGTCATCCTGACGTGCTCTCGCGTGCGAACGGCGAGGACCGATGAGCGAGAGCCACGATCCACCGCTCACGGACTGGGAGCTCCCTCGCCCGCACGTCGTGCGGATCGCGGTCGCGCCCGAGGACATCGACGCCTACGGGCACGTGAACAACTCGGTGTATCTCCGCTGGCTCGATCGAGCCGCCTGGTCGCATTCCGCGGCACTCGGCATCGGTATCGAGCAGTGCCTCGAGATACGCCGCGGCATGGCTGCGCTGCGCACGGAGATCGACTATGTGCGCGCGGCGCTTCCGGGTGACGAGGTGCTCGTGGGCACGTGCATAGAATCGAGCGACCGGAAGCTGCGCGTGACGCGCCGCTTCCAGGTGCGCCGCGCTTCCGACGGCGCCACGCTCGCCCGCGCCCGCATCGAGTACGTGTGCCTAAACCTCGACACCGGCCGCGCGACGCGCATGCCGGAGATCTTCTCCCGCCTCTACGTGCCGTGAGCGTCCGCGCGCCGTGAGCGATCAGAAGCTCACACGGACGAAGGCTTCCGGTCCGCGCGTATCGAACGAGAAGCGGCCGGGCGAGTCTTCGTCGTCCACGTCCAGCTCCGCCTCGATGATCGAGTAGCCGACGCCGAACGCGAGATTCGGCCGCCAGCGGAACTGCAGGTCGGCGTGATACTCGCCGACCTTTCCGTGGAACTCGTCGACGCTGACGTCGAAGTACTGGCCGCGCAGGCTCAACGCGAAACGCTTCGTGATGCGCCACACGCCGTCGAGAGCGAGCGTCGGAAAGGCTCCTCCGGCCGATTCCTCCTCGCGGATGAAGCGCGCAGGAACCTCGCCGCGGGCCCGTGCCTCGAGCAGATGGATGCCGAGCCCGGCACCGAGCTCGAAGCGGGGAAGACGCAGCACCGAATAGGTGTACGTGAAGCCCAGCGTGCGCCAGTCGAGGATGGACGTGACGAGATCGTTCACCTCGAAGGTCTCGTCGCCGAACACGACGTCGCGGCCGAGCACGGTCTGCGCGGAGCGGTCCAGCTTGAAGTAGTCGACGCGCAGCCTGTGCCGCTCGCGCAGGCGGAACACGAGCTCGACGCGCCCCTGGTTGCGCTCGTCGGCGAGACCGAGATCGTCCTCCGCCGACAGAGGCGTGCCTTCGACGCCGATCTCGGGATCGAGGCGCACGTCCGTCGTGATCGATGCCGGGAACCAGGTCGCGCGCAGCGCGAAGCGATCGGTGATGGGGCTCGCGATGCTTTCGCCCCTGCTGCGGGCGGCTTCATCCGCTTCCCGGGCGAGAGCCGGCGTCACGGACGCGGCGCAGGCGGCGGCGAACAGTGCGATGGACACGCGCATGCAGGACTCCTCTCGCGGCAGGCGCGCGCATCATCCTACAGGCAGGCGCAGCCGTGCCGAGAGTCGCCGCGCGGCGACGCGCCGCAAATGTGAGAGACGGTTCTCAGTCGCGGATGCCGGCGGCGCCGGGACGCCGCCGCGATCGGCCCGGAAGGCGGCGCTCTTCTAGCGCTTCATCGCCTCGAAGAATTCCGCGTTCGTCTTGGTGTCCTTCATCTTGTCGAGAAGGAACTCGATCGCGGCGAGCTCATCCATCGGGTGCAGGAGCTTGCGCAGGATCCACATCTTGGCGAGCTCGCTCGGGTCGGTGATGAGCTCTTCCTTGCGCGTACCCGAGCGGTTGATGTTGATCGCGGGGAACACGCGTTTCTCCGCGATGCGCCGGTCGAGGTGGATCTCCATGTTGCCCGTGCCCTTGAACTCCTCGTAGATCACGTCGTCCATCTTGGACCCCGTGTCGATGAGGGCCGTGGCGAGGATCGTGAGGCTCCCGCCTTCCTCGATGTTGCGCGCGGCGCCGAAGAAGCGCTTCGGACGCTGCAGCGCGTTCGCATCCACACCACCGGTGAGCACCTTGCCCGAGCTCGGCACCACGGTGTTGTACGCACGGGCGAGCCGGGTGATGGAGTCGAGCAGGATCACCACGTCCTTCTTGTGCTCGACGAGGCGCTTCGCCTTCTCGATCACCATCTCGGCCACCTGCACGTGACGCGCGGCGGGCTCGTCGAAGGTGGACGAGACCACCTCGCCCTTCACCGTGCGCTGCATCTCCGTGACCTCCTCCGGCCGCTCGTCGATGAGCAGCACGATGAGGTAGACCTCGGGATGATTGGCGGTGATGGCCGTCGCGATGTTCTGCAGGAGCATCGTCTTGCCCGCCTTCGGCGGGGAGACGATCAGGCCGCGCTGGCCCTTGCCGATGGGCGCCACCAGGTCGATGGCGCGGGCGGTGAGATCCTCGGTGGAACCGTTGCCGCGCTCGAGCTTGAGACGCTTCGTGGGATGCAGCGGCGTGAGGTTCTCGAACAGCACCTTGTTGCGGGAGCTGTCCGGAGAGTCGAAGTTGATCTCGCCGACCTTGAGGAGCGCGAAGTAGCGCTCGCCGTCCTTCGGCGGCCGGATCAGGCCCGAGATCGTGTCACCGGTGCGCAGATTGAAGCGCCGGATCTGACTCGGGCTGACGTAGATGTCGTCGGGACCGGCGAGATAGGAGCTGTCGGCCGAGCGCAGGAAACCGAAACCGTCCTGCAGAATCTCGAGCACGCCGTCGCCGTAGATGTTCTCGCCGTTGCGGGCGTGCGCCTTGAGGATGGCGAAGATGATGTCCTGCTTGCGGGAACGGGCCATGTTCTCCAGGCCCATGGCCTCGGCCATCTTCACGAGCTCGCTGATCGGCTTGGCCTTGAGCTCCGTGAGATTCATGGAGCTGCGTGATTGCGTCAGCTCCTGAGGACTGATGACCTCGGCGTCGTCACCGCCTTCGAAGACGTCGACGTCCTGCATCATTTCGTCCTGGCGTCCGCCATTGCCGCGGTTGCCGTCACGGCCACCGTGGCGTTGTCCTTTGGGCCGGTTGCGGCCCTGATTTCCAAGATAGCCTCTCACAGGTTACTGTCCAGGAATGCGGAGAGCTGGGATTTCGACAGCGCTCCGACTTTCTGAGCCTCGACCGTTCCGTTCTTGAAGAGGATCAGAGTGGGGATGCCGCGGATGCCGAACTTGGGAGGCGTCAGCGGGTTCTCGTCGATGTTGAGCTTTGCGACCTTGAGTCGGTCCTGATACTCGACGGCGATCTCGTCAAGGATGGGGGCGATCGCCTTGCACGGACCGCACCACTCCGCCCAGAAGTCGAGGAGCACTGGCTTGTCGGATTTGAGCACGTCCTCGGCGAACGTGGCGTCCGTGGTGTGCACGATGTGCGGGCTACTCACGCGGTCGAACCTCCGTGGGGGGCAAAAGGTTGTGAGCCTGCTTGTGAGGTGAATTTTCGATGGGAAAGTCGGATGAGGCGGCCTCAGGCCGTGCCAGAAACACCCGTCAAACGGTTAAACTAACTCTGGTGAGAGTTCGAAAGCTTGAGCCTTCAGGGAATCGGGTCTTGATCGGCAGGTGAGCAACCTGCAGGCCCGGCGTCTTGGCCACTTTGTAGCGCTTCCGGACCCGTTTTTCAAGGCCCAGAGGTCATTCGAGCCACGCAGACAGCCTTCGATGAGTGACTCACATCCCAGTTCCGTCCGCTTCGATTCTCTCGGCCTCGAACCCGCGCTCATGCAGGGGATCCGCGATGCGGGCTTCACCCACTGCACCCCGATTCAGGCGCTGGCTCTTCCCATCGCCCTGCGCGGCAGGGACGTCGCCGGCCAGGCACAGACCGGCACGGGCAAGACTGCAGCCTTTCTGGTGGCGCTCTACCAGACCCTGCTGACCCGGCCGCCGGGGCCGAATCGCGGGCCGACCTCGATCCGGGCACTGGTGCTCGCACCTACCCGGGAGCTCGCGGTCCAGATCCACCGCGACGCGGAGGTGCTGGGGCGCCACACGGGGCTGCGCCACGCGGTCGTATATGGTGGCACCGACTACGAGAAACAACGGCGCCAGCTCTCCGAAGGCATCGACGTGCTGATCGGCACCCCCGGCCGGCTGATCGACTACTTCAAGCAGCGCGTGTTCGACATGCGCCACGTCCAGGTCATGGTGCTCGACGAGGCCGACCGCATGTTCGACCTGGGCTTCATCGCCGACATCCGCTACATCCTGCGCAGGCTCCCGCCGCCCGAGAAGCGCCTGTCGATGCTCTTCTCCGCGACGCTTTCCTACAGAGTGCTCGAGCTCGCGTACGAGCACATGAACAACCCGGAGCTCGTGCGGGTCGAGCCCGACAAGATGACCGTCGACCGCGTGCGTCAGGTCGTCTACTACCCGGCGATGGAGGAGAAGGTGCCGCTCCTCATCGGGCTGCTGCGCAGGAGCGAAGCGCGCCGCACGATGATCTTCGTCAACACGAAGCGCATGGCCGAGCGGCTCGAGTCGATTCTGCGCGCGAACGGCTTCAATGCCCAGGCGCTCTCCGGCGACGTGCCCCAGAAGAAGCGCCTGAAGCTCCTCCGGCAGTTCCACAACGGCGAGCTCGCGGTGCTCATCGCCACGGACGTGGCCTCGCGCGGCCTGCACATCCCCGACGTTAGCCACGTGTTCAACTTCGACCTGCCGCAGGACGCGGCGGACTACGTGCACCGGATCGGCCGCACGGCGCGCGCCGGAGCCGAGGGCGATGCCATCAGCTTCGCCTGCGAGGAGTACGCGATGTCGCTCCCCGACATCGAGCAGTACATCGGCCACAAGATCCCCTCGGCACCGATCACGGCCGACCTGCTCGCGACGGATATCGTCACGGAGCCGGCGAGCGGCCAGTCGCGGCCCGGGCGTCAGGGCGAGCCGCGCTCCGGCGAACGCCGCCCACGGCGCCGCAGACGTCGCGGCGGCAACGGCGCGAAGGCCGCAGGCGGCCCAGCACAGACTGCCGGCGGGGAGCAGCACAAGAATCCGGATCCCGCACCCTGAAGGCCTGCGCTGCGCCGCCACGCGCCGCTCTCGCGGCCGGTGCACGGCCTCAGACTGCCGCGGTACGTCCCCCGGCCGCATCCGGCGCGGCATCGCCGAGGAGCTCGAGCACGGCATCCACGGCCGGGAACTCGGTGTGCTCGCGCTTCCCGCGCACGGAATCGGGGAGCCTCACGCCGTAGATCCAGCGGATTCCCGCCCCGCGCGCCGCACGCAGCACCGCCGGGCTGTCGTCGACGAACAGCGTGCGCAGCGGATCGAAGCGCTCCGCGGCGCGCACGGCCTGCCAGAAGCGCGGATCCTCCTTCGGCGCGCCGAACGTGTGCGAGCTGAATACCGCGTCGAAGTGCGCCGTGACCCCCGTGTGCTCGTCCTTGATGCGCAGCGTCTCGGGATGGGCGTTCGTGAGCAGCACGCGGCGCTTGCCCAGCGAACGCAGCGCGTGCAGGAACTCCCGGGCCCCGGGCAGCCAGCGGATGCGCTGCGCCTGCGCACGCTTGAGCGCGGGGATGTCGAGCCCGAGCTCGCGGCTCCAGTACTCGATGCAGTACCAGTCGAGCGTGCCCTCGCGCGCGCGGAAACGCGGCGCGAGGAGGTTCCGCGCATCCTCGAGCGTAAGCCCCTTCTCCCGCGCGTAGACGGACGGAATCAGCTCGAGCCAGAAGTCGTTGTCGAACGCCAGGTCGAGGAGCGTACCGTCGAGATCGAGCAGGACGGTGTCGACGGCGGCCCAGTCGAGACGGCGAGCATCGGGATGCGACATGCGTCTATCATACGGGCCGTGGCGCCGTCCGGCCCGGTCCGCTAAGCTTATGGCACGCTCCGTTTCGACTCGCGGGCGGTGAGCTCAAGGCGGCGCCGAACGACGCGTGCTGCACCGGCCATGGCCGATACCGAAGACAACGTCGATCGCGAGCTGTTCCGGAACATCGAGAAGCTCCGTCAGCTGCGCATCGAGCACCGCGATCTCGACGACGTCATCTCGCGGCTGTCTCTCGACGCGCGCGTCGACGAGCTGCAGCTCAAGCGCCTGAAACGGCGCAAGCTGATGCTGAAGGACCAGATCGCCCGCCTGGAAAGCCAGCTCATTCCCGATCTCAATGCGTGAGCCCGTCGTGATGCAGCGAGCTCCGCAGGAAGAGCCCCGGGCGAACGGTCAGGCGCATGCGGCGGATGCGCGTCCGCGCGCCGCAGTTACACGAACACGAAACGCGGGGGCAGCGCCCTGAAAGAGTTCTTCTTCAGGCTGACTTCACCCGAAATCCTCACGCAGGTGATCGCGATCGCGATCGCCAGCGTGATCGCGCTCGTCGGCGCTCAGGCGGTCAGGAGCTGGAACCGCCGCCACGGCGGTCTCGCGGACCAACCGGGCTGGCAGGCGCGCGCGCTCGAAGGCGCTCTGATCGCCACGCCGTTCATCGTCGCGCTGATCGTGCTCCTCGTCGTACGCGCCGCGCTCGCCTCGATCGACGCGGCCGCGGGCGTCGTCGACGTCGCCCTGCAGCTCGTCACGGCGCTCGTTCTCGTGCGCATCGGCGTGTACCTGCTGCGCCTGCTGCTCGGCCCCGAGTCGTGGTTCCGCGCCTGGGAAGGACGCATCGCGTTCATCGTGTGGCTGCTGATCGGCGCCGAGCTGGTGGGCTGGTTCGCGGTCGCCGAGAACGCGCTCGACCGCATCGACATCGTTCCGGGCCGCATCGAGTTCAGCCTCTGGGACCTGCTGCGAGGCATCGTCGTCATCACCGGCTTCGTGGTCGTGACGAGCCTCGTGGCGCGCACCATCGAGCGGCGCGTGATGGAGCTCGATGCGCTCGCACTCTCGACGCGCATCGGCATCTCGAAGTTCGCGTACTTCTTCCTGGTCGGCATCGGCGTTCTGATCGGCATCAACGCGACCGGCGTCGACGTCACGACGCTGAACGTGCTGACCGGTGCCGTCGGTCTCGGCCTCGGCTTCGGCCTGCAGGCGATCGCGAGCAACTTCGTGAGCGGCTTCGTGCTCCTGATGGACAAGTCCATCAAGCCGGGCGACGTGATCAGCTTCACCGGCACGACGGGCACCAGCACCGAGAACTTCGGCTGGGTGCAGGAGCTGCGCGGCCGCTACGTCGTCGTGCGCGACCGCGACGGCGTCGAAACGCTCGTGCCGAACCAGAACCTGATCACCAACTCGGTGATCAACTGGAGCTACTCGGACCAGCGCGTGCGCATCCGCCTGCCGGTGCGCATCAGCTACGACGACGATCCGGAGCTCGCGCTGAAGGCGCTGCTCGAAGCCGCGCGCAATCACCCGCGCATCCTGCGCGACCCCGCGCCGGTCTCGCGCCTCATGAGCTTCGAGGACTACGGCATGCGCCTCGAGGTGCGCTTCTGGATCGCCGATCCCATGAACGGCGTGAACAACGTGCGCTCGGACGTGAACCGGGCGATCTGGCGCGTGTTCAAGCAGTACGGCATCAAGATCCCGATGGCCCAGCGCGAGATCCGCATCGTCGAGCGCGTGCCGATGGACGACGAAGGACGGCCGGCCGGCTCGGGGCGCGTCACGCGCATGTCCGCGCGGCGCGATCCGGACTCCGACTTCTACCTTGACGATGACGAGGGCGGTCCCGGCTAGGGCTCTGCCTGCGCGCTCCCCGCCATGCCGCTTTCGATTGCACCCGGTGTCGAGATTCCCGACCGGGATCTCTCGCTCACCTTCGTGCGCGCATCGGGCCCCGGGGGACAGAACGTCAACAAGGTCGCCACTGCCGTCCAGCTCCGCTTCGATCTCGCGGGAACCTCCGCGCTCGACGAGCGCGTGAAGCAGCGTCTGCGGGCGCTCGCGGGCCGGAGACTGACGGACGAAGGTGACATCCTCATCGTCGCGCGCGATCACCGCACGCAGGAGCAGAACCGCGCGGCCGCACTCGAGCGCCTCGCCGAGCTCATCCGGCGGGCGCTCGTCGAGCCGAAGACGCGCAAGCCGACGCGGCCGACGCGCGCCTCGAAGGAGCGGCGGCTCGCCGGCAAGGCGCACCGGCAGCGCATCAAGAAGCTGCGCAGCGGCGTCCGCTGGGACGAGTGAGCGCCGTCAGCGGCGCGATTCCTTCCACGTCGCGTCGGCGACGCTCTGCATGAGCTGCCAGAGCCCCGCGACGTGCTCGTGCTCGGTGGCCTCCGTGCCGAGCGCGACGCGCACGACCCAGCGATCCCCGAGATGCGCCGGCGTGAGGTAGGCCGCCCCCGATTCGTTGATCCGCCGCAGCCACGCGAGGGTGTGCGCATCGAGCGCTTCACCTTCGAGACCGGGCGGCGTGTGGAGCACGCACACGGTCTGCAGATGCACGGGTGCGATGCGCTTCCAGTCGGGCGCCGCGTCCACCTGCTCGGCCAGCCAGCGGGCATGTGCCAGATCCCGGCGCAGGCGCCGTTGCAGGCCGCTCACGCCCTGCTCCCGGATCAGGAACCAGAGCTTGAGCGCCCGGAAGCGCCGCCCGAGCGGGATGCCCCAGTCGCGGAAGTTCGTGACGACGGCGTCCGCATCCGTGCGCAGGTAGCTCGGATTGGACGACATCACGCGCACCAGATGCTGGGGATCGCGCACGAAATAGGTCGAGCAGTCGAACGAGGCGCCGAGCCACTTGTGCGGATTCACGACGAGCGAGTCGGCCTCCTCGATGCCGTTCCACATCCAGCGGCACTCCGGCAGCAGCATCGCGGAGCCCGCCATCGCGGCGTCCACGTGCAGCCAGAGCCCGTGAGCACGGGCGATACGCGCGACTTCCGCGATGGGATCGAGCGCGGTCGTCGCCGTCGTCCCCACCGTCGCCACGACGGCGCACGGCTGCACTCCGCTGCGGAGATCGGTCGCGATCGCCTCCTCGAGCGCGTCCGGTCGGAGCGCGAACTGCTCGTCGACGTCGATGAGGCGGAGGTTCTCGCGTCCGAATCCGGCGAGGAGCGCCGCTTTCTCGACCGAGCTGTGCGCCTGTGTCGACGCGTAGACCGCGAGCGGCCGCTCCGCCTGCTGCAGACCGCCGCGCACGGCGCCGTACCGGGTGGCGCGCTCGCGCGCGCAGATGAGCGCGACGAGCGTCGCGGCCGATGCGGTGTCCTGGATGACGCCTTTCCAGGCCGCGGACAGGCCCATCATCTGACGCAGCCAGTCGACCGTGAGCTCCTCGAGCTCGGTGAGCGCGGGGCTTGCCTGCCAGTTGAGCCCGAGCTGCGCGAGACCGGTGCTCGCGAAGTCGCCGAGCACCGCCGCGAGCGAGCTGTTCGAGGGGAAGTAGGCGCAGAAGCGCGGGTCCTGCCAGTGCGTGCACGCCGGAAGCACGAGCCGCTCGAGGTCCTCGAGCACGGCCGAGAACGGCTCGGGCTCCTCCGGCGGCGACTGGGGCAGCGAGGCGCGCAGCGCGCCGGGCTCGACGCGCGCCATGACCGGGAACTCGCCGCGGTACACGCGCGCGCGATAGTCCGCGATCCTGTCGATCAGCTCGTGACCGAACCGCCTGAACTCTTCGGGTGTCATCGAGGCTCCTTGCAGAATCTCACGCGTGAGTGACCTGCAGGATACTGTGGCGGATCTGCTCGTTCAGCACGAGCTGGGCGTCGGCGGCGACGCGCATGAGCACCTCGTCGAACTCGAGCGTGCCTTCGCGGCTCACGCGCACCACGCCGCGCCTGCGCAGCAGGTCGATGAAGTTCTCGAACAGCGTGCGGTCGAAGAACTCCGGCGAGTTGAAACCGTACAGGATCGTCATGCGCTGAGCCATGAGCTGACAGCTCCGCTCGAGCGCGGACTGAGTGATCCGGCCACTGCCCTCCTTGAGGAGCAGTGCGATGGCGAGGTAGTAGCGCTCGATCGTCTGGATCGTCGCCTGCGCGAGGAGCGAGAGCTGCATCGCCCGCGGCGAATCCGGCGGCGGTCTGCGCCACCTCGTGCCTCCGTCGAGCGGCTCGACGAGCTCGTGGCGCGCGAGCGCCGCCAGCACCTGCTCGACCACCTGCGGCACCTCGTCCTCGTCCCAGCGCAGGAACAGCTCGGACGCCACGTACGGATAGATGCGGCCGGCGAGACGCTGGATGTCCGCGGTGCTCATGACCGCGTTGCTCACGAACGCGCAGGCGACCAGCGACGGCATCGCGAAGAGGTGCAGCACGTTGTTGCGGAAGTACGCCGCGAGCACCGCGCTGTCGTCGCTCATGCGGATGATGTCGCCGAGCGGGTGCTTCACTCTCGAGAGCACCTTCATCGACTCGCCGTACGCGACGATCTCGGGCGGCGTGAGCTCCGTGACCGTCACGCGGTCGCTGTACTTCAGATCGTTGAGGAGCGAGAGATACAGATCGAGCTGCCGCAGCAGGTCCGCCTCGACCAGGGACTGGCGCGGGGTCGGCAGGAGCGTCACGGCGAGCAGATTGATGGGCGTGACGGCCGCCGCGGCGTTGATCCGCCGCATGATCGTCTCGGCGAGCTCGTCGACCACGCCGTTCACCCACGGCAGCCGCGCGTCCTCGTCGTTCGTCTGCGTGCGCCACTCGGGATTGTGGCGATCGAGGATCTCGTCGAGCGCGATCGGCTCGCCGAGGTTCACGTGCACGTGCCCGAAGCGCTCGCGCAGCCTCGGCAGCACGCGCAGGAGGCCCAGGATGCTCTCCTTCTCCTTGGGTTTGCCGGACAGCTCGCCGATGTAGGTCTGACCCTCCATCAGGCGCTCGTATCCGAAGTACACCGGCAGGAACACGAGCGGCCGCTCGGGATCGCGCAGGAAGCTGCGCACGGTCATCGAGAGCATGCCCGTCTTCGGCTGCAGCAGCCGGCCCGTGCGGCTGCGGCCGCCCTCGATGAAGTACTCCACCGAGTGACCGCGCGCCATGATCGCGGCCAGGTACTTCATGAACACGATCGTGTAGAGCGCATTGCCCCGGAAGCTGCGCCGGATGAAGAACGCGCCGCCCTTGCGCAGAAAGCGGCCGAGGATGGGCATGTTGAGGTTCACGCCGGCCGCGATGTGCGGGATCGCATACCCGTGCCGGTAGATCACGTACGACAGCAGCAGGTAGTCCATGTGGCTGCGGTGGCACGGGACGTAGATGATCTCGCAGCCGGCACGCGCGACCTGCTCGAGCGTCTCCACGTGCCCGAAGCGCACGCCGTCGTACAGCCGGTTCCACACCCGCGTGAGCAGGCGCTCCATGAAGCGCACGAACGCGTGCGAGTAGTTCGCCGCGATCTCCTCGCCGTAGCGCACCGCCTGCATGAGCGCCTGGCGCCGGGTGAGCTTCTTCTCGCGCGCTTCCTGCGCGACGGCCGCCCGCACGGCGCGCGTGCGCAGCACGCTCGTGACGATCGTGCGCCGGTGCGAAAGGTCGGGGCCGATGCGCGCCGCGCGTCGCCGCGCGTACTGGGCGCGCAGCGCCCGCGCCACGCGGCGGCTCTGCACGGCGAGCGTCGCGTCCTCGCCCATCAGCGAGCGGAGGGATACGGGCTCGGCGACCTCGATCATCGTGTCGCGCCCGTTGAGGAGCACGGTGAAGAACTTGCGCACGCGGCTGGTGAGCGCCCAGTCCTCCACCAGCAGCAGGCGCAGCCAGGAGCCCTCCTTCTGCGGCGCGCGGCCCCAGTACACGGCGACGGGCACCAGCTCGATGTCGAGGTGCGGACGGGCACGCAGCAGCTCGATCATGCGCGTGAGCTCGCGCGGAGGGCGGCGGTCGAGCCGCTCGTCCCAGAAGCCGAGCGGACGGCTGAGATAGAAGCAGGATCGCAGCTCGCCGTCGTCCGGCAGGAGACGCGCATCGGGCCGCGGCAGCCGCAGCCCGGCGCACGCGTCCTCCCACACCGCGAGATCGACGGCGCTGCGCCGCTCGAGCACGTAGCAGCGCGGCTTCTCCGCTTCGCGCAGCCACTCGAGCGCTTCGTCCGGACGCACGGTGTAGCGCACCCAGGGGGCGAGGAGCCGCCGCAGGAGCCAGCTCATGAACGGCACTCCGGGAAACGGATCGAGGTCATCGCCCCCGCGAAACCCGCGGGATTCCGCCGCGGCACGCGCGCGCGGCCAGCATCACGCACGACATCGAACGTATCATCCGCAAACTCCCCCCGTCGCGGCACGGCCACGCCGCGCGCGGGGAGTTTAGCGGGGGAGTGCGGTCGATGGGGACGTTTCACGACAAGACCATCCTGCTCACGGGAGCGTCCGAAGGCATAGGGCGCGCGCTCGCCATCGAGCTGGCATCGGACCGGCCGCGACTGGTGCTGGCCGCACGCAATGCCGAGCGGCTCGAATCGGCCGCGGAGAGCTGCCGTGCCCGCGGGGCGCAGGTCCTCACCGTCGCGATGGACGTCTCGCGCGAGGCCGAATGCCGGGCGCTCGTCACGCGCGCCGTGGAGCATTTCGGAAAGCTCGACGTGCTCGTGAACAACGCCGGCATCACCATGTGGGCACGCTTCGACCAGGTCACGGACTTCGGCGCCTTCGAGCGTCTCATGGCCGTGAACTACCTGGGGAGCGTGTATCTCACCGCCGCCGCTCTCCCCTGCCTCAAGCGCTCCCGCGGACTGATCGTGGCGGTCGCGAGCATTGCGGGGCTCACCGGAGTGCCGGAGCGTACGGGCTACGCGGCGAGCAAACACGCGATGATCGGCTTCTTCGATTCGCTGCGCATCGAGCTCGCCGGCACCGGCGTGGACGTCACGGTGGTCGCGCCCGACTTCGTCGTGAGCCAGATCCATCGCAGGGCGATCGGGCCCGACGGAAAACCGCTCGGCCACTCACCGATGCAGGAGCCGCACATCATGACGGCGGAAACCTGCGCGAGGCTCATCCGCCGCGCGATGGAGCGGCGCCAGCGCCTGCTCATCACCTCACTGCGCGGGAGACTCGGTCGCTTCGCGAAGCTCGTCGTTCCCGGGCTCGTCGACCGCATCGCCGCGCGCGCGATCCGCGAGCGGCGCTGAACGCTCACTTCAGGGTCGACTCGGGCAGATCCAGCCCGATCAGAAAGCACTCGAACAGGTAGCGGATGACCCGGATCTGATCGTGCAGGCGGTGATCGCCGTCGAGCAGATGGAGCGTGGCTCCGTAGGTCTGCGCGAAGCGGACGCTGTGCTCCCAGGGCACGACCTCGTCACGCCAGCCGTGCACGATGGTGGCGGGACAATCGAGGACGCCCGGTCGCAGCTCGGGCAGCCCTTCCATGTAGATTGCCGGCGCCATCAGAAATACGCCCCGGGCGTGGAGGAGCGAGGCCGAGGCGAGCGCCACGTACCCGCCGAGACTCGACCCGACGAGCACCAGGTCGCCGGAAAGATCCTTGCAGAATTCGACGAGCTTCGCGATGCGCTCGCGCGGGGAGTCGATGCCGCGGTAATCCACGGATTCCGCGCCGTATCCTTCCGCGCGCGCCGTCTCGGCAAGCGCCGAGATCTTGCGGCCCCATGGGCCGCTCTCCTGCCCGTGCGAGAAGACTACGTATCGTCTGGTCACTGGATCACACGTACGGAATTCCCGCCCGAAGTCTGGCAGGGCCGGGCGCGCATCGCCAGAGTTTCCTTCGAGCTGCGTCCGCGTGAGTGCCCGGCTGCGCGTCGGCCGCAAGCGTCGTGCCGCTTCCAGCCGCGAGCACCCTGCCTCATGATGATTCGATGACACGGAAGACGCCTCGAGGGTGGCAGTTCTGGATCGACCGCGGCGGCACGTTCACCGACGTCATCGGGGTGGCGCCGGACGGCACGGTTCACGTGCGCAAGGTCCTTTCGGCGGGCGGCGATCCGCTCGCCGGTGATCCGGGGCTGCGCGGGGCGCGCGAGATCCTCCGGGCCGCCGGCGTCGCGGACGAGGACGCGCCGGTCGAGCGGGTGAGGATCGGCACGACCGTCGCCACGAACGCGCTCCTCGAGCGCAAGGGCGAGCCCGTGGTGCTCGTGACGACGGCCGGCTTCGAGGACGCGCTGCGCATCGGCTATCAGAACCGGCCGGACATCTTCGCCCGGCGCATCGAGCTGCCGGAGCTCCTCCACACGAGGGTCGTGGCCGCGCGCGAGCGCATCGACGCGGCGGGTGAAATCCTCCTGCCGCTCGACGAGGACGAGCTGCGGCGTGAGCTGCTGCGCGCTCGCGCCGACGGGCTGCGGGCGGTGGCGATCGTCCTCCTTCACGGCTGGCGCCACTCGCTGCACGAGCGGCGCGCGGCGGCGATCGCACGCGAGATCGGTTTCGACGAAGTATCGGTCTCGCACGAGCTCTCGCCCGTCGTGCGCTTCGTCGCGCGCGGCGATACCACGGTGCTCAACGCCTATCTCGCACCCAGGCTGCGCGAGTACGTCGCGCGCGTGCAGAGCGAGCTGCGGACTCTCGCCCCGCAGGCGACGCTCGAGCTGATGCAGAGCAATGGCGGCCTCGCCGCCGCGGAAGGCTTTCACGCGGTCTCGAGCGTGCTCTCGGGGCCTGCCGGCGGCCTGATCGGCATGGCGCGAATCGGCACGGAACTCGGATTCGAGCGCCTCATCGGCTTCGACATGGGCGGCACGTCGACCGACGTCTCGCTCTTCGACGGCGAGCTGCCGCGGCGGACGGAATGGCAGATCGCGGGCGTGCGCCTGCAGGTGCCGATGCTCGACGTGCACACGATCGCGGCAGGCGGCGGCTCGATCCTGCGCTTCGCGGACGGGCGGTGCATCGTCGGGCCGGATTCGGCCGGCGCCGACCCGGGCCCCGCATGCTATGGACGCGGCGGACCGCTCACGCTCACCGACGTTCAGGTCGTTCTGGGGCGGCTGCGTCCCGACACGCTGCCGTCCGTCTTCGGCCCGAAGGGCGATGCTCCGGTCGATCGCGAGGCGGCGATGCGCGCGTTCGAAGCGCTCGCGGCGCAGGTCGGCGCCGCGACGGGACAGCAGGTATCCGTCGAAGCGCTCGCCGAGTCGTTCCTCGAGGTCGCCGTTCAGTCGATGGCGAATGCGATCCGCCACGTTTCCACGGGCCAGGGGCGCGATGCAGCGGAATTCACGCTGTTCTGCTTCGGCGGTGCCGCCGGTCAGCACGCCTGCCGCGTGGCGAGCGCCGCCGGCATGCGGCGCGTCCTCGTGCATCCGCTCGCGAGCGTGCTGTCGGCGTACGGCATCGGCCTCGCCGACCGGCTCGCCATCCGGCGCTCGAGTCTGCGATCCCGCCTGAACGGCGACGCCCTGCGGCAGGCGGCGCAGCGCCTCGACGCGCTCGAAGAAGAGGCCTGTGCCGAGCTCGCGGTCCATGGAAACGAAGCCGCCAGAACGCGCATCGACCGGTTCCTGGAGCTGCGCGCCGGAGACAGCGAGCAGACGATCTCCGTTCCGTACGGCACGCTGACCGAGGTCGCGGAGGCGTTTCGTGCGACGCACCGCCGGCGCTTCGGGTTCGAGGCCGAGCAGCTCGGGCTCGTCATCGAGGCCGTGCGCGTGGAGGCGCGCTGCGCGCCGCTCGATCCGGGAACGCTGCGGCTTCCCGCGACGCGCACCGAACACGACCTTCCCCCGCGTGCGCGGGTATGGCTCGGCGAATGGCGCGAGATTCCCGTGGTCGGGAGCGCCGATTTCGAAGGTTCCCTGCAGGGGCCTGCGCTCATCGTCGAGCCGCATTCGACGGTCGTGGTCGAACCCGGCTGGAGCGCACGGCGCCTGCCCGGCGGCGCGTTGCTCCTCGAGACACACGACGGTGCCGCCACGCCGATCACGACGAAGCTCGCCGATCCCGCGCGGGTCGAGATCTTCGACAACCTCTTCATGCACATCGCGGGGCAAATGGGCGAGGTGCTGAAGGCCACCGCGCAGTCGGTGAACATCAAGGAGAGGCTCGACTACTCGTGCGCCCTCTTCGATGGCGAAGGCGGGCTCGTCGCCAACGCTCCGCACATGCCCGTGCATCTCGGGTCGATGGGCGCGAGCGTGCGCGCGGTGATGGAGTCGTTCGGCTCGGCCATGCGTCCGGGCGACTCCTTCCTGCTCAACAGCCCCTATTCGGGCGGCACGCATCTGCCGGACATGACGGTGGTGACGCCGGTCTTCATTTCCGGCGCGGAGCGGCCGGATTTCTTCGTGGCATCGCGGGCGCATCACGCCGACATCGGCGGCACGACACCGGGATCGATGCCGCCCTTCAGTCGCACGATCGAAGAGGAAGGCGTGCTCTTCGAACGCTTCGTTCTCGTCGAGCGAGGAGTGCTGCGCGAGCGCGAGCTGCGTGAAGCGCTGCGCAAGGCGCCCTTCCCCGCCCGCAATCCCGATCAGAACGTCGCCGATCTGCGCGCGCAGCTCGCGGCGAACGCGCGCGGCATCGCCGAGATCGAGCGCGCGGTGCGCCGTCACGGCCTTGCGACCGTGCGCGAGTACATGCGGCACGTTCAGGACAACGCGGCACAGTGCGTGCAGGCGGCGATCTCGGAGCTGCGGCCGGGAAGCTTCCGCTACGAGATGGACGACGGTCACGTGATCGCCGTGACCGTGGACATCGACGCGGCCCGCGGCCGCGCGCGCATCGACTTCTCCGGCACTTCGCCGCAGGGCGAGCACAACTTCAACGCGCCGCGCGCCGTGTGCATCGCCGCCGTGCTGTACGTGTTCCGCACGCTCGTGGACCGGCCCATTCCCCTCAACGAGGGCTGTCTGCGGCCGCTCGAGATCGTGATTCCGCGAGGCTCCATGCTCGATCCGCGTCCTCCGGCCGCGGTTGCGGCAGGCAACGTCGAGACCTCACAGTGCATCGTCGACGCGCTCTACGGCGCGCTCGGCGTGCTCGCCGCCTCGCAGGGCACGATGAACAACCTCACGTTCGGCGACGAGCGTCTGCAGTACTACGAGACGATCGCGGGCGGCGCGGGCGCGGGACCCGGCTTCGACGGCTGCAGCGCGGTCCAGACCCACATGACGAACTCGCGGCTGACCGATCCGGAAGTGCTCGAGATGAAGTTCCCCGTGCTGCTGCGGGAGTTCTCGATCCGCCGCGGCTCCGGCGGCGCCGGCCGCTGGCGCGGCGGTGACGGTACCGTCCGCAGGATCGAATTCCGTGCACCGCTCTCCGGGGCGCTCCTCGCGAATCACCGGCGCATCGCGCCGTTCGGCCTCGATGGCGGCGAGCCCGCGCTGCCCGGCACCGCGCGGATCGTGCGCGCGACGGGCGAGATCGAGGTTCTCGGTGCCACGGCACGCTTCGACGTGCGCCCGGGTGACGTGCTGGAGATCGCCACACCCGGTGGCGGCGGTTTCGGTGCGCCCCTCGGCGCTCAGAAGTGAAAGCCGTAGCCGAAGAACACCGTCTGGACCCCCATCAGTGACAGGCCGCCGAGCGTGATGCCGCTCACGATCAGCGCGAACGGCAGATGAACGAGAACCTTCACCGCACGCGACTCCCATCGCAGATGGTGCAGCAGCGGCAGCATCAGGTAGCCGAGCGCGAGCCCGAGGAACGGGAGCTGCACCGTCCAGCAGGCGAGCACGACGAAGCTCGCACCGCAGAGGATCTCGAGTGTCTGCACGAACGCGTGATCGGGATGACTGCGCAGGGCGAACTGGCGCAGGTCGTCGCGCATCCGCGCGAGCAGCCCGCCGGCGGCCACGCGCGCCGCATGCAGTGCCGACTTGTCGGCAGTGACGTGGAACACCGCCCGGCGCGTGAAGCCGAACAGGAGCACACCGATCGAGGACAGCGGTCCGAGCGCACCGTACAGCGCCGTGCTCTTCGCGAGGAACGCGAGGAGCCCGAGCGGCCGCCTGTACATGTCGATCACGAAGCACAGCACGGGTGAAACGAGTGCGAGCAGGGTCACGGCGAAGAGGTCCGCGCGATTGAGGACCGCGAATCCCGGATCGAGCCGCAGCACCGGCACGTGCAGCTCCTCGCCCGCGACGACCCAGGTCATCGAGTCGACCTGGCCGAACATGCCGGTGAGCACGATGTTGGCGTCGACCACGAACAGGAAGAACAGGAGCGACAGCGGCAGGTTGAGCGTCGGCAGCAGGATGTCGACCTTCTCGACCCACGTCAGGCGGCGCGAGCGCAGGAGACGCCCCGCTTCACGCAGCAGGAACTCGCAGGTTCCGCGCGTCCACTTCATGTGACGCACCCGGAACGCACGCACGTTCTCGGGAAACTCCTCGTAGCAGACGACGTCCTGCGCAAAGTGCCCGCGCCAGCCTGCTTCGCGCGCCCGCAGCGCGAAGGCGAGGTCCTCGCTCACGAGCTCCGGAAAGCCGCCGACGTCGAGCCACGTCTGCCGCCGGATGAGCGCGCCGTGACCGAGGAGCATCACGAAGCCGTACTCGTTGCGCAGCGGGTGGTACCAGCGCCAGTGACTGTCCACTCCGGGTCCCAGATCGCGCGCGAGAGAGCTCGCCGCGTGCGGATTGCACTGGTGATTGGCCTGGATGAAGCCGCAGTCGGGCATCGCGAGGAGGCGCGGTACGAGGCGCCGCAGGAAGTCCGGGGGCAGCAGCTCGTCGGCGTCCACCAGCACGAAGAGCGGCTCGCGCGCCACGGTCGAGAGCGCGTTGTTGAGATTTCCCGCCTTGAAGCCGCGCCGGTCCGCGCGGCGCACGACCTGCACGTGCTCCGCATGCGCGCTCGCGAAGCGGTCGATCCGCTCGCGGAACGCGGGATCGGAGCTGTCGTCGAGAATGTAGACGCGGAACGCCGGGTAGTCCTGCTGCAGGCAGGTCAGCACCGATCGCTCGACGAAATCGTTGCACGTCGTGTAGAGCAGCGCGACCGGCGGACATGCCGCGGGCAGCGCCTCGGCCCTCTCCTGCGCCGGGCGGCGGCGCCGGTACCACGTGCCGAAACCGATCACCGCGACGTTGTACGCCGCGTAGGCCCACGCGATGTCGATGAACAGCACGAAGAACCACAGCGCGATCTTCGCCGGCACGGTGGTTCCGAGATCGAGCAGCGTGGCAAGGTGCGGATGGAACCACAGCACGGCCATGCACCAGAGGGTGATGACCGTGACATAGAGATGAGGCTTCGGGCGCCAGGCGGCACGCTCGCCGGCGACGAGATCCACCGGCGCCGTCGGCGCCGTCGCGGTCTGGTTCCGCACGGATGTGCTCTCGGAGTTGTGCCGTCAGAGATGGACCGTGAAACCGAGTGCGAGCACCGTCTGGCTCTCGAATCCTTCCGTGCTCTCGCGCCAGCCGTAGAAATGCAGCTTCAGCCGCCGCACGAGCGGCATGGCCGCGTGGCCGAAGATCCGGTCCACGCTGCGGCTGCCGCCCGGGGAATCCTTGCTGCCGAGCGCGAATCCGAGACCGATCTGAAGCTGCCGCGGCGTCGTGTAGGTGCCGAGCAGCGCCGCGCGATATTCGTTGCCCTGTCCGTCGTCGCCGACGTAGACAGTGGGCTCGAGAGCGAATCGGTCGGTGAGCCAGCGATGCAGACCGGCGTTGACGACCCACTGCGTCGCCTGATCGGTGTCCGCGACCCACACGCCCAGCTTGGGCGTCGTGCCGCCGGACAGGAACCATACGTGCTCGGCCGCGAAAACCGGCTGCGTCTCCTCGGGTAGATCGCGCACGCCGAGCTCGACGCGCGCTCCGCGCCGCGGACGGTAGTTGTAGAACGCGCCGACGGTGGTGGTCGCCGCGTCCTCGCCGCGGCGGTCGAGAGAGAAGTCGTCCGCGCCGATGCCGCGATCGTGCGAGATCCAGAGGCGCAGATCGCGCGTACGCTGTATGGCGAGCTGCGCTACGCGCAATCCCGAGTGCGCCTGGTCGCCCGACTCGCTGCGGCCGAAGAGGAGCGTCACGGCGGGACGGCGTTCCATCGCCGCCGACTCGACCGCTCGCAGGCCCTCGCGCGCGGCCACGAGACCGGGTTTGAGCTCGAGCGCCTCGGCGAACGCCTCGCGCGCCGCCGGCAGATCGCCTTCGAGGAACGCCGCCTGCGCGATCGCGAGCACGTAGTCGGGATTCCCCTGGTCTTCCTGCGCCAGCCGCTCGAACTGGCGTCGCGCCTCCGTCGCATTGCCCGCCCACAGCTCCACGTAAGCGCGTCCCTTCTGCGCGTCGAGGTAATAGGGCTCCGCCCGAGCGAGCTGCTCGAAGATGCGACGCGACTCGTCGAACTGCCGGTTCCACGCGTGCGTCCACGCGAGCCCGCTCAGCGCTTCCGGGTTGTCCGGTTCGCGCGCGAGCACGGTGCGGTAATCCTCGATCGCCGCATCGAACCTGCCGAGCCAGGAGCGCATGCGCGCGCGACCCATGAGCGCAGTGGTGTTCGCCGGCTCGCGCTGCACGACGTGATCGTAGAGCGACTCGGCGCGCGCGTGCTCGCCGCGCGCCTCGGCCCGTTGCGCCTCGACGAACACGTCGGACGCGGCCTCCTGCGCCGCGGCCGGAATCGCGAATCCCGCGCACATGAGCAGCGTGATCGCGGTTTTCCGGATTCGGCTGGTCCCGACGCGCATGTGCCTCCCTGCCGGTGCTCCGAACGGTCGAGATGGAGCGAGGCGCAGATGGACGACCTCGGCCGTGGCGGATTCAGCAGGAAGCGTGCCCGGGGACCCGGTCGAAGCAGAGCTTCAGAACGGGCGGCGGAGGATGCCGGTTTCGATTTCGAGCTCGACCTGCTCCTGACAGGTGGCGAGGCGGTTGACGCTGACGGGACGCACCCGGCTCGCGCCGGGCTGATGCGTCACGAGGCAGGTGTGGAAGTCGCCGGGTCGCGTGATCGCGAATCCGAACAGTATGTCGAAGCGGCCCGCCGCGATCTTCTCGGGACGGTTGAGCCGCTCGTCACAGATGACGAAGTAGCTCTCCTCCGGCCGCCCGCCCGCGAACGCACCCTGCTCGTCGAGCTCGGCAAGAAAGGCCTCGACCTGCTCGCGTGCACGGCGCCAGGTCGGCGGACCGTTCTGCTCGAAGAGCACCCAGCGCGTGCCGCGTTCGATGCTGGTCATCACGAAGAGCGCAAGACGGCGTGCCGAAAGGTACTTCCAGTCAGACGCACCCGAGGTGCCGGCTGCGAGCGTGCACGGGCTCGTGCCGCGGCGCACGGTCGAGCGCACCGAATGCAGAGTGTTCACGCCGGCCTGCGCGAGGCGCACGCGATCGCCATCCGAAACGGTGCAGGCGAGCCTGAATCCCGGCCGCAGAATCGCCTCCTCGGGCTCCGCTGCCGACCACACCGGCCACGTCTCGTCCATGCGCGCGATCACCCCGGCCGCCGCTCCCGAGGAGCCGAACACTTCCTGCCGGTTGCGCAGCCGGTCGAAGGCGAGGATGCGCGGGAAGAACATCACGGCGTTCTCGCTGCGGAAGGGCCACGTGCGCAACCCTTCGAGCGCGGCATCCGCCGTCGTCCACTGCGCGGGCGGATCGACGACGAGCATCGCGTGCTGCTCGCGGCAGAGCCGCGCCGCGACGAGGAGCGTGCTCATGCCAACGTCCTGCTCGCGCGAGAGCGGCGGGATGCAGAGCAGGTTGAAGCCTTCGCACGCCTTGAGGGCGAAGAGGCCCGTGCCGTCGGTCGCCGATCCGATGACGTCGTAGTCGGTGAGCGCGCCGCCGTCGTCGCCGTCGGGATTGGAGTGCACGTACCCGACGGGCGCGGCGCCCGAAGCGCCGAGCGTGCGGTCGGGACGCTGCGGAGGAACGGGCCCCTTCACGCGCACGAGACGCGACTCCAGCAGCGCGTCCGCCACGAAGCGCCCGGAGTCCGGCGCCACCGAGAGCCGCAAGAAGATCTCCTGATCCTCGACGAGCTCGCTGCCCGGAGAGCGCACGCGCTGGACGACGAGATTGAAGCGGTCCGGCTCGTTGTCTCCGATGCCGTCGTAGTCGACGGAGGCGCGAAGGAACTCGCGCGATCCCGGGTTGACGCCGATCAGCCGCAGCTCACTGCCGCCGGCAGGCAGCGTGAGCGTCGGAGGTCGCGCGCCGTTGCATACGCGCACGACGATGGCCTGCCGGCCGCCGTTCTCGAAGTACTGCTCGACTGCATAGGAGAGCGTCGAAGGCTGCCACAGCCCGCCGAAGTGATGCTGGAACTCGGCGAAGCTGCCGATCGTGATGGGACGATTGACCGGCCCCTTGAGGGTGCGGCCCACGAAGGCCGTCACCGCCGTAGGCTGGCGGGGAATCGCGTGCTCCGCCCCGTTTTGTTCTTCGATTCTTATCCCGGCGCCGCGCTCTGCCACTGGTCCCTTCCCCAGCAAGCTGCGCGACTTTAGCACGCCTTCAGCGCCAGCGCCGCCGTGGAGGCTGCCAGAGCGCGACGTCGCGATGTTTGAAGAACGGGATCAGGATCATTCCGGCGACGAAGCCGCCGATGTGCGCACGGAACGCGACGCCGCCTGACGCGCCGTCGGGCCCCTGCCCCGCGAACGCGTTCATCGCGAGCTGCATCAGGAACCACAGCGCCAGCACCCAGAGCGCGGGGAAGCGGCCGAGCTGCACGATCACGAAGCCGAGCGGCAGCCCGAGCAGGATCCGCGCGTGCGGATAGAGCAGCATGTACGCGCCGAGCACGCCGGAAATGGCTCCGCTCGCGCCGACCATGGGTACCGTCGAGGTGGGATCCGGCAGCGCCTGCGCGAACACTGCGGCGATGCCGCAAAGCAGATAGAACGCGATGAAGCGTCCGTGGCCCATCGCGTCTTCGACGTTGTTGCCGAAGATCCAGAGGTACAGCATGTTCCCGAGCAGGTGCCACAGCCCGCCGTGCAGGAACATGGACGTGAAGATGGACGCCGCCGGCGGGACGACCGCGAGATCGGGCGGCAGGTGCGCGTCGCCGAACAGCACCGCGGGGATGACGCCGAACGCGTAGACGATGCGCTCGCCGGCGCCCGGTCCCGCGATCACCTGCCCGAAGAAGACGACCGAGCAGGCGACGATCAGCGCGACGGTGACGATCGGTCGCCCGCGCGTGGGATTGTCGTCGTGGAGGGGAAGAATCATCCGGCCGCGGATCCTTCCGCCGCGCAGCCGAAGCCGTCAGGCCCGCCTGCGGATCCCGGCCTGGTCGTGACGCGTGGCTTCGTCGACCGTGGTTTCACCGGCACTGGCTTCGGGCGCGATCACCCCGGCCGCCGCCTCTTCACGGCGCAGCTCTTCCTCGCGCCGAGCCTGCTCGAGCTCCGCCTGCTTGCGGGAGATCTCTCCCAGCATGATGTTGAGCCATTCGGAAAGCTGCGCCACGTGTCGCGGGTCTCCAGGAAAACCGGGGCCGGTAACTATAGCCGAAAGCCGCGCCCGTGCCCCATGGAACGGAGCAGGAATCAGGGGGCTGCCTGGAGAATGGAATCGATGGTCGACGCGGCAATCGGGTGATAGCCGGGCCGTGCCCGCTCGTAGATGCGCCGCGCCCGCTCGGCACCCTCCGACGTCTCGACCAGCGCCTCGTAGAGCGGCTTGATGAGCTTGCGCCGCCCGATCGTCGTGAGGTAGCGCTCGAGGCGCGGGTACGCGGGCTCGTAGCGGTTGCGGACGGCGACCAGCAGCCAGCTGTGCGCGATCTCGGCGTTCTCGACCTCCGTGAGGCCGAAGGCGCGATCGAGCTCGGCGAGCCGCTCCTGCGGCACCTGCTGCGGCAGGTTGTCGAGGAAGTGCAGCCACTCGTGGGTCGTCCACTCGCGTGCCGGGAGCTGCGTCGCGTCGATGCGCCCTTCGACCCAGTCGGCCCGCGCGCGGTCGACGTGCGTGAATGCATCGCCGGGCGGCAGCACGGCGAACTCCGGCAGCCCCGGCTCGTAGATCCACGTGCGGAGCTGCGCCTCGTCGACGGCATCCGGCGCGGCGGACTTCAGGTACGTGCGCAGATGGTCGAGGAACTGCTCCGTCGTGATGCTCTGGAACGCGAAGCGATCGAAGTAGCCCTTCAGGAACTCATCGAGCTGCTCGCGCCCGAGCCGGCTCTCGAGCCACTGGATGAAGAGCTTGCCCTTCTCGTAGGGCACGTCGGAGAACACGTCGTCCGGATCGCGGCCGGTGAGATCGATCGCCAGCACCTCGTCCCGGGGCTCGAGATCCTCGAGATCGCGCTGCAGTGACTGCAGCCCCAGCGCATCCTCCATCTGCGCGCGGCGCCTGCCGTAGAGCGCCTCGACGATGCGGCGCTCGAGGTAGGTCGTGAAGCCCTCGTTGAGCCACAGATCGCGCCAGGTGGCGTTCGTCACGAGATTGCCGGACCACGAATGTGCCAGCTCGTGCGCGATCAGCGCGACGAGGCTGCGGTCGCCGGCGATCACCGTCGGCGTGATGAAGGAGAGGCGCGGGTTCTCCATGCCGCCGAAGGGAAACGAAGGCGGCAGGATCAGGAGATCGTAGCGGCCCCAGCGGTATGGCCCGAACATCCGCTCGCACGCCTCGATCATGTCCTCGAGATCGGCGAACTCGCGCGCGGCGGCTTCGACGACCGACGGTTCGGCGTACACACCGCTCCGCGGACCGACGGAGCGGAACTCGAGCCGGCCCACGCCGAGCGCGATGAGGTACGACGGAATCGCCTGAGGCATGTCGAAGCGATAGACGTCCGTCTTCCCATCCTCGCCTCGCTCCGCCTGCGCACTGTTGTCGGCGCTCATGACGGCGCGCAGCCCTGCAGGCGTGTGCACCGTGGCGCGATACGTTGCACGCACCTGCGGCGTGTCCTGCAGCGGGATCCAGCTCCGTGCGTGAATCGCCTGGGACTGTGTGAACAGGAAGGGATGTGCGCCGCCTGCCGTCTGCTCGGGTGTCAGCCACTGCAGGCCCGAGGCCTCGGGACGCGTTTCGTACTCGACGCGCACCGTGATGCGCTCCGCGTTCGCCGACTCCGGCAGCTCGAGCGTGAGCGCCTGTCCGAGCGGCGGCTGCGGCTCACCGAGCGAGTGTTCGAGCGGCAGGGGCTCATCTCCCTCGCGCACCAGCCACGCACCGCGCACGTCGAGATCGCGCGTATCGAGCACCACGGTGCGAGCGCGAGGATCGAGCCGGTCGAGCGTCAGATCCGCGGTGGCGCGCAGGCGCCGTGCGTCGAAGTCGACGTGCAGCGTGAGATCGATGTGACGCGTACGGAACGCATCGATGTTCGCGAAGGAATGAGGATCCCGGACGGCGCGGCTGACCGGCTCCGGATCCGAACTGCATGCGGCACTGCCAGCGAGCACCGCAAGCGCCACTGCGAGCGAACGCACGGCGCGCAATGAGGTGAGAAGTTTCACGACGGAACGCTCAGGTGCCGGACTTGCGGGCCTCGGCGGCCGGTGCCGCCTCCCGGTTCGGAGTCTCGGCCGGAACGTCGGCGTCCGAGAGCATCTGACGGTACGTCTGCTCGTCGAGCGGCAGGTCGGACACACCGTCCCACGTCGCACCGTCCGGCACGCGGTTCTCCACGGTCGGCGCCAGCGCGAGCACCTCGTCGAGACTCGCCCCGCCGCCCAGGATCGGCAGAGGAATGCCGCGCGGATCGTGCGACACCCTGGAGACGAGCTCCCAGTCGAGCTCCTCGCCCCGCTCCTTGAGCTGCTTCTGGATGCGCGAGGCGAGCGTCTTCGAAAGCAGCTTCTTCTGCGCGTTCTTCCAGTCGCGCGGATCGTCCTCGAGCACGTCGTAGGCCTGCAGGTAGAGCTGACCGTCGCGCCAGCCGAAGACGAACGGCTGGTTCACGACGCGCACCTTCGTGCCGTCCGGGACGATGTCGAAGAGCAGCGCGACGTCCTCGGGATAGAGACGGATGCAGCCGTGGCTCGAGCGCAGGCCGACGCCTGCGGGCTTGTTGGTTCCGTGGATCAGATAGCTGGGCCAGCCGAGATAGAGCGCATGCCGGCCGAGCGGATTGTCCGGTCCGGGACCTACGACCGGCGGCAGCTCCTCACCGTTCTTGCGATGCTCGCGGATGATCGAAGGCGTCGGACGCCAGACGGGATCCTTCTGCCGGCGCACGATCTTCGTAACGCCTTCGGGCGTCGCCCAGCCCACCTTGCCGATGCCGATCGGATGCGTGTAGACGACCTGCTTCTCCCCTTCCTTGCGCTTGGGGAAGTAGAAGAGGCGCATCGCCGCGACGTTGATGACCACGCCCTCGCGCGGCGCGTTCGGCAGCACGAACTGCGTCGGCAGCACGATGCGCGTACCCTCCCCCGGCAGCCACGGATCGACGCCGGGATTCGCGCGCACGATCTCTTCGTAGCCGAGGTTGAAGCGGCGCGCGATGTCGGAAAGCGTGTCCTCCTCGCGGGCCGTCGTGATCTGCACGACGCCGACGACGTCCTCGTTCTCGGGATCGATCTCGAAGCGGTGCGTCGCAACGGGGGGCGCCGCGGCCGGCTCGGCCGGCTCGACGGGCTCGGAAGGAGACTCGCGGAACGCCGGCTCACCGAGGAGCGAACAGGAAGCGAGCGCGAGGAACGAGACTATCAGCGCGGTGCGGCGCGCGGCAGTGAGCGTGGCTGTCATGATGCAAGATTATGCTAAGACGCAGGGCAACGTACTTTGTCGGCGTTCGGCTACAGCGCTCCCTATGCTGCCACCGGAGCGCCGCCCATGCACCCCGCTACAGCAGCACGGGCTGATTCGGCAGCTCGTTCGGATCGGGACGACTGCCTGGGAAATGCTTCGCGAGGAGCCTTCCGACTGCCCTGATCCCCGCGACCGAGCCTTCGGCGAAACGACCGGCGCGATAGTGCTCCTCCATCTCGTGACACACGGCTTCCCAGTCCTCGGGCGGCACGCGCCGCGCGATGCCGCGGTCGGCGAGGATCTCGACGTCGTGATCGGCCAGCAGCACGTAGATCAGCACGCCGTCGTTGGCTTCCGTGTCCCACACGCCGAGCCGGCCGAACCACTCGAGCGCCCGCTCGCGCGGTGTCTCGCCGGTCCACAGCTCGGGCAGATCGAGCGCCGACTCGACCACGAAGCGCACCTCTCCGGCATGGCGCGATTCGACCTCGGCGATCGCCGCCTCGATCTGCGCGAGCACCTCGGGCGGGAAGCAACGGCGCGCGCTCCAGCGCGTCGTGAAGAGATGCCGCAGGATGCGGGTGAGCTTCCGTGCGATGCTCATCTACCAGCTCCCCGAGGCGCCGCCGCCTCCGAAACCGCCGCCACCACCGCGGAATCCGCCCCCGCCGAAGCCGCCACCGAATCCTCCGCCGCCGAAGCCGCCTCCACCCCATCCGCCGCCCCAGCCGCCGTGCCGCGGCAGGCTCGACCAGCGCGTACCACCGCCGAGGCCGGAGAACAGCGCGAAGATGAACGCGAGAAAGCCCACGAGCAGCGCGACGCCGATGGCCTGACTCACCAGCCAGACGAAGAATCCGGTGCCTGCGCCCGTCACGAGAGAGCCGAGCCCGCGACCGAAGAGGGCCCGCAGCACGGCGGAGCCGACGAGCACGGCGAAGAAGAGAAACGGCAGGAGACCGATGAGCGCGGGCGCGCCCCCGTCGCGCTGCCAGCGCCGATCCGGCGGCGGCAGCGGCTCGCCGTCGATGAGAGCGATGATGCGATCGACGCCTGCGTTGATACCGCCGAAGAAATCACCCTGGCGGAAGAGCGGCAGGATGAACTCGTCCTGGATGCGATTGACCGTCGCGTCCGGCAGCACGCCCTCGAGACCGTAGCCGACCTCGATGCGCATGCGCCGATCGTCCTTCGCGACGAGCAGCAGCACGCCGTCGTCCACGTCCTCGCGTCCGAGCTTCCATTCGTCCACGACGCGGATCGAGTACTGCTCGATCGCCTCCGGCTGCGTCGTCGGCACGAGGAGCACCGCGATCTGCGCGCCCTTGCGGGCCTCGAACGCGGCGAGCTTCTCTTCGAGCGCCGCCTGCTGCTGCGCCGTGAGCGTTCCCGTGAGATCGGTGACCCGCGCTTCGAGTCGCGGAATGGGCTGCAGATCCTGCGCGCCGGCCTGCGCCGCCGCGCAGAGGAATACGAGGATCAGCCAGCGCGCGAGGCGAGGCGCCATGGTGCCGGGGCCGTGCCCGATCGTGTCACTGCGCGGGCTGCGGAGCTTCCTGCGGCGGCGCGTCGGGCTGCTGCCGAGCAGGCGGCTGCTGCGCGCCCGTGCCGAAGTCGACTCTCGGCGCCGTGGAGATCTCCGCTTCGTTCGCGACGGTGAAGTTCGGCTTCACCTCGAAACCGAACAGCATCGCCGTGAGATTCGAGGGAAAGGAGCGCACCGTCGTGTTGTACTGGCGCACGGCGTCGATGTAGCGGTTGCGCGCCACGGCGATGCGGTTCTCCGTGCCCTCGAGCTGCGCCTGCAGGTCGCGGAAGTTCGCATCCGACTTGAGATCCGGGTAGCGCTCGACGACCACCATCAGGCGGCTCAGCGCCTGGGTCAGCTCGCCCTGCGCCTGCTGGAACTGCTGGAAGGCCTGCGGGTTCTCGAGCACTTCGGGCGTCACCTGCACGGACGTCGCCTTCGCGCGCGCCTCGGTCACACCGACGAGGACCTGCTGCTCCTGCTGCGCGAAACCCTTGACGGTCTCCACGAGGTTCGGAATCAGATCCGCGCGCCGCTGGTACTGATTGACGACCTCCGACCAGGCGGCCTTCACCGCCTCGTCCTGCTGCTGGAGCGTGTTGTAGCCGCAGCCGGAGAGACCGAGAACGGCAACGGCGGCGAGCACGACAGTCCACCTTGGCATCGCATCCTCCCGAGTGCTTGAAGTCCGGGCATCGTTCCCGGGCCACGCGCCTGCGGAAGATGGGACCGGCCGCGCCACCTTCAAGGCGCGGCCGGTCGTCGTACTGCCGCGGACGTGCCCGCTACCAGATTTTCACACGCTCCTCGGGGGCGCGATACAGGCGGTCGCCGGGCTCGAGACCGAAGGCTTCGTGGAACTCGGCCATGTTCGTCACGACGCCGTTCGCCCGGAACTCGGCCGGGCTGTGCGGATCGGTGAGCAGCCGCATGCGCAGCTCGTCGTCGCGGTACTTGCGCCGCCAGATCTGCGCCCAGCCGAGGAAGAAGCGCTGTGGCCCCGTGAAACCGTCGATGACCGGCGACGGCGCGCCGCCGAGCGAGAGCTGCCACGCCTTGTAGGCGACGGCCAAACCAGACAGATCGCCGATGTTCTCGCCGAGCGTCAGCTCACCGTTCACGGGTTGACCGTCGAGCACCGTGTAGCCGCTGTACTGTGCGACGAGCTTCGCGGCTTTTTCCCTGAAGCGCGCGTCGTCCTCCGCGGTCCACCAGTCGCGCAGGTTCCCCGCACCATCGAACCGGCGCCCCGAGTCGTCGAAGCCGTGGCTGATCTCGTGGCCGATCACCGCGCCGATGGCGCCGTAGTTCACCGCGTCGTCGGCGTTCACGTCGAAAAACGGCGGCTGCAGGATCGCCGCGGGAAAGACGATCTCGTTCATCGGAGGGTTGTAGTACGCGTTGACCGTCTGCGGCGACATGAACCATTCGCTGCGATCGACCGGCCGGCCGATCCTGGCGATGCCGCGCTCGTGCTCGAAGGCGGTCGCGCGCATCACGTTGCCCACGAGATCCGTCGGGGAGATCTCGAGCTTCCCGTAGTCGCGCCACTTCTCGGGATAGCCGATCTTCACCGTGAAGCTCGCGAGCTTCTTCTTCGCTTCCGCCTTCGTCGCGGGAGTCATCCAGTCGAGCTCGTCGATGGAGCTGTCGAACGCGCGCAGAATGTTGGCCACGATCGCGTTCATGCGCTCCTTCGCCTCCGGCGGGAAGTGCCGCTCGACGTACAGCCGGCCGACCGCCTCGCCCATCAGCCTGTCGAGCGTCGCGACCGCACGCTTCCAGCGGGGCCTCGGCTCCTCGATGCCTCGCAGCGCGCGCTCGCGGAACTGGAAGTGCCGGTCGACGAACGCGGCCGAGAGATACGGCGCGTACGCGTCCAGGACGCGGAATCTGAAGTAGTGGCGCCACTGCTCGACCGGTACCGTCTGCACCAGCTCGCCCAGCGCCTTCACGTAGCTCGGCTGGCTGATGTCGAGGTCCGTGGCGGGAGCTCCTGCTCCTTCGAGGAACGCGGCCCAGTCGAATCCCGGCGCCAGCTTGCTCGCCTCGGCGAGCGACATCTTGTTGTACGTCGCGACCGGGTCGCGGTTCTGCACGCGCGTCCAGTGCGCCTCGGCGATCTTCGTCTCGAGCGCGAGGATCGCTTCGGCGGCCTCTTCGGCCTGCGGAAGACCTGCGAGCGTGAGCAGATCGCGTGCGTACTCCTTCAGGCCCGCGCGCAGCTCCTGGTACTTGCGGTCGGCCTTGAGATAGTAGTCGCGGTCGGGAAGCGTGAGCCCCGACTGGAAGATGCCGGGCAGATACGCGTTCGAATCGCGCGCATCCTGCGCCACGAAATAGACGAGCGGATGATTGACGCCGATGCGCTGTCCGTGACCGATGAAGCGGACGACATCGGAAGGCGTCCGCAGCGCATCGATGCGAGCGAGATCGTCCGCGAGCGGCTGCGCCCCGAGCGTCTCGAGACGCTCGGTGTTCATGAAGCTCGTGTAGAAATCGCCGATCTTCTGCTCGTCGGAGCCCGGCACGAGTCCCGGCGCGTGCGCGGTTTCCTCGAGGATGCGGCGCACCTGCTCTTCGGCCGCGATGGCGAGCAGCTCGAAAGTGCCGATGTTCGACCGGTCGGCGGGAATCTCGGTGGTCCTGAGCCAGGTTCCGCCGGCGAACCGGAACAGATCGTCCTGAGGACGCACCTCGCGGTCGAACCCGGCGAGATCCAGACCCGAGCTCGGCGTGGTTCCCTGCACGGAATCCGGCGCGGGCGTACGAGGACTCTGCGCCGCACAGGCCGCGAGGGCCGCGGCGAACGAGCCGATGAGGATTTTCTTCATGAAGTACCTGCGTGAAAGCCTTTGAGGAGGGTTCTCCGTTGAGGCCGCGCAGTATAGAAAGTTCGACGGACGTGACGGACTCGCGGGCAAGCTCCGCGGCAACGGCCGGTCGCACGTACGGAGCGCCCCGCCGCATCCGTAAGAGGTCGCGGCGGAAAAAAAATGCCCCGGGCTTGCGGCCCGGGGCCAGGAATGCGGACTTTCGATGAAGGGAAGGAAGTCCGCTAGGGGATGCTTTCAGTGCAACCTTGCCCAGTGGAGAATCCGGATGTCCTCGGTCTCCACGTCGAAACTCTGCGCCAGCAGCGTGCGCAGCTCGCGGGTTCCACCGCGCTCTTCGAGCGGGTACCGCAGCTCCACCACGCCGCTCCACTCACTCGTGCCGGTTTGCGGCGCTTCCGCGCTTGCCGTTACGAAGTGCGTGTAGTACTTGGCGGCCACGGCTCCGAAGGGTAGTTGGCGCCGCGCCACAACGCTGTGAGCCGCCGCACAGAACCGGCAGCTCGGCCGTGAGTCGGCGTGCCGACGGCACCCTTGGCTGCGTGGAAACCGCTGATTAAGTAAAGAGAGAAGGGAGACAGGATCGCGACGACATGAGCAGGTACAGACCTCCGGAGAAGCCGGGCTCGAAGTACATCACCCCGGAGGGCGCGCGCCGGCTGCGCGAGGAGCTCGACCATCTCTGGCGAGTCGAGCGCCCGCGCGTCACGCAGGCAGTGGCCGAGGCCGCTGCGCAGGGCGACCGTTCCGAGAACGCGGAGTACACCTACGGCAAGCGCCGCCTGCGGGAGATCGACCGGCGTGTGCGCTTTCTGCGCAAGCGGCTCGACGGCATCGTGATCGTCGACCGGCCGCCTTCCGATCCGAACCGCGTCTACTTCGGTGCGTGGGTGGAGCTCGAGGACGAGCGCGGCGAGCTCGTGCGCTACCGCATCGTGGGTCCTGACGAGTTCGACATGGCGCCCGGCTACATCAGCATGGACTCGCCGCTCGGACGCGCCCTGCTGCGCAAGGCGCTGGACGAAGAGGTCACGGTCGAAGTCCCCGGCGGCAGAAAGACCTACACGATCGTCGGCATCAGCTACGAGACGGCCGGCGCCACCGGCTGAGCGCGAGGCGCGCGGCCGGCGAGCGTCCGCCGGCCGCGCTTTCCGCTACCAGATCACGCGCACGTTCTTGAACTGCCAGGGATCGCTCTTGTCGATGTCCTCGGGGAAGAGGCGCTCGCGATCGTGCAGCGGCGTCCAGTCGGTGTACGCGCCGACGACGTTGCCCAGATAGGGCGTGCAGATCTCGAGGTTGCGCCGGAAGTCCATCTCGTCCGGCTCGACGATGCCGCAGTTCGGGTTCTCGATCGCCCAGATCATTCCCGAGAGGCACGCCACGGTGACCTGCAGGCTCGTCGCGTTGTTGTAGGGCACGAGACGGCGCGCTTCCTCGATCGAGAGCTGCGAGCCGTACCAGTACGCGTTCTTCTTGTGGCCAGCGAGCAGCACACCGAGCTCGTCGACGCCCTTGACGATGTCGTCCATCAGCAGCCGCTTGCGGTCCTGGAGGATGTAGTTGCGTCCCACGAACTCGTGCAGCGAGAGCACCGCCGCGTCGCACGGGTGGTACGCGTAGTGCACCGTGGGCCGGTAGACGACCTGGGCCCCGTCACGCACGGTGAAATAGTCCGCGATCGAGATGGACTCGTTGTGCGTGATGCAGAAGCCGTGGAAGTGGCCGGCGAGCGGCGTCCAGGTGCGCACGCGCGTGGCGGCGCCCGGCTGCATGAGATAGATGGCGGCCATGCAGCCGAAGTCGTGCCGCTTGCCGTCGCGCGGGAAGTTGCGCTCGTGCGTACCCCAGCCGATCTCCGAAGGCTGCGAGCCCTCGCCGACGAAGCCGTCGATCGACCAGGTGTTGACGAACTCGTTCGGCTCCTTCGGCACGCTCGAGACCTGCGTGTCACGCTCGGCGATGTGAATGGTCTTGATGCCGAGCCGGCGGGCGAGGTCGCCCCAGTCGGCGCGCGTGCGCGGGTTGCCGGCGTCGACGCCGACGTCCGCGGCGATGTTGAGCAGCGCCTGCTTGACGAAGTGCGACACCAGACCCGGGTTGGCGCCGTGCGTGATCACGGCCGTGGGCGCACGCGCATTGCCTGCACGCAGCGCGAGCGCCTCCTCGCGCAGCGCGTAGTTCGTGCGCCGCGCGGCGGGGACCGTGGGGTCGGTGTAGCCGCCCGCCCACGGCTCGATGCAGGTGTCGAGGTACATCGCACCGCGCTCCCAGCAGAACTTGATGAGCGCGACGCTCGAGACGTCGACCGACACGTTGAGCAGGAAATCGCCGCGGCCGAGGAGCGGCGTGAGCACCCGGCGGTAGTTCTCGCGCGTCAGCGTTTCCTTGATCAGGCGCACGCCGAATTTTTGCGCCTCCTCCCGCCCCGCATCGTCCGCCGTAAGGATCGTGATGCGGTCCGGCGTGATGCCGATGTGCCGCAGGATGAGCGGCAGGACCCCCTGCCCGATGCTGCCGAAGCCGACGATGAGAATGCGGCCCGGAAAGTCTACGTATACCTTGTATTCGCTCATGGTGCCCTCGTCGCCGGACCTGCGCGCGACGCGCGCACGGCCCTCTTTCGCAAAATGCGCGAGGGTATCAGTGAGCGTCCGTGCTCGCTACCCTGCGCGGTGTGCCCCACCCGCGTCGGCGCCCCAGTGATGGGGAACG
>QGVD01000029.1 GCA_003242685.1 Pseudomonadota bacterium
TTGTGTTTTTTTTGTTCAAAGAGAAAAAGGGCTACGCAATTTAGTACGGGCCTGGGGGGTCGGGAATTGTTATAAGAAGCCACCCGTGGTCGTCCGCGGCATCGGCGGTCGCGGCGTCGTTGCTGCAGCCAGCTACGAAGCACGCCGCTTCGGCGTGCGCTCGGCGATGCCGATGCGCCGCGCGCTCGAGCTGTGCCCGCAGGCGATCTGCATACCGCCGCGCATGCAGCACTACCGCCAGGTCTCGCGGCAGGTCTTCGCCATCTTTCACGAGTTCACGCCTCTCGTGCAGGGCCTCTCGCTCGACGAGGCCTATCTCGACGTGACCGCGAGCCGGCTCCTCAAGGGCGACTCCGTCGCCATCGCGAAGGCCATCAAGTCACGGATCCGCGAGGTCACGGGCCTCACCGCATCGGTCGGCGTCGCGCCGAACCGGCTCGTGGCCAAGATCGCGTCGGACGTGAACAAGCCCGACGGGCTCACGATCGTGACTCCCGACGAGGTACTCGCGTTCCTCGACCCGCTGTCCGTGCGACGCCTGCCCGGCCTCGGCCGCAAGACCGGCCAGAAGGTGGAAGCGGCAGGCATCCACACGCTGGGCGAGCTGCGCCGGGCGTCCGACGCGGTGCTCTGGCCGATCTTCGGCCGCCACACGCCCCGCATCCGCGAGCGGGCGGCGGGCATCGACGAGCGGCCCGTGACGCCGGACTGGGAAGAGAAATCGCTCAGCGCGGAGGAAACCTTCGACACGGACATCGCCGATCCCGCGCGACTGCACGCGGAGCTCGCGCGGCTCGCCGACCGGAGCTGCGCGCGGCTCAGGGCAAAGCGCCTCGTCGCGGGCTGCGTCACGGTGAAGATCCGGCGCCACGACTTCGCCACCTTCACCCGGCAGCGGAGCTTCGCGCCGCACTCGAACGAGTCCCGCGTCGTCGCGAACCTCGCCCACGTGCTCCTCGACGAGTGGCTGCGCAGCCAGCCGGGTGCCAGGCTCCGGCTGCTCGGAGTCGGGGTCAGCGATCTCGCGCCGGCCGAGCAGCTCGACCTGTTCGAGGTTCCGGGCCGCACACCGAGCACCCCGCTCGACGAGGCGATCGACCGCATCCGCGAGCGCTTCGGCCAGGACGCCGTGCGCCGCGCGAGCAGCATCCGTCGCTGACATCTCGAACGGCCGAGCTCGAGCATTGCGCTGCAGCGTACACGCCGGCGCTCGGTGTCCTCTTCCCTGTCGAAGCCGGGACCCGGGGGTATACTCGCGCCTCACTCGAGCGGCCCGACACAAGTCCGCATGTACCTGTCCTTCTTCGGCCTCAACGAGAAGCCGTTCGCGATCACGCCGGATCCGCGGTATCTGTACCTGAGCGAGCGCCACGCCGAGGCTCTCGCTCACCTGCTCTATGGCATCAACGAGGCGGGCGGATTCGTGCAGCTCACCGGGGAGGTGGGCACGGGCAAGACGACCATCGTCCGATCGCTCCTTGCGCAGGCTCCGAAGGACGCCGAGATCGCCCTCATCCTGAACCCGCGCATGACGGCGCCGGAGTTCCTGCTCACGATCTGCGAGGAGCTCGGCATCGGCGTGCCCGATTCCGCGCAGGGGAGCCTCAAGGATCTCGTCGACATCCTCAACCAGTATCTGCTGCGCGCGCATGCGGCGGGGCGACGCGTGGTGCTGGTGGTGGACGAAGCGCAGAACCTGGCCACCGATCTGCTCGAGCAGGTGCGCCTGCTCACGAATCTCGAGACGGACACGCGCAAGCTCCTGCAGATCATCCTCATCGGACAGCCCGAGCTGCGCGAGCTGCTCGCACGCAACGAGCTGCGCCAGCTCGCACAGCGCATCACGGGCCGCTATCACCTCGACCCGCTGTCGCGTGCGGAGACCGCCGCGTACGTGCGTCATCGCCTGCGCGTGGCGGGCGCGACCACGGACATCTTCTCCGCGGCCGCGCTCAGAGAGGTGTACCGCCTCTCGGGCGGCGTGCCGCGCGTGATCAACGTCATCTGCGATCGCGCGCTCCTCGGCGCCTATACGCAGGATCGTCATCGAGTCACGAGCGCGCTCGTGCGCCGCGCGGCGGCCGAAGTGTTCGACCGGCGCATCGTGCCGCCGTGGGTTCCCTGGGCCGCAACAGCGGCGACCGCGCTCGTCGTCACACTCGGCGCCGCGACGCTGTGGCAGCTCGCGCCCCCGGCATTGCGGCTCGACGATGCGCCGCCTGCCGCCACGGCGGCGGCGGCCGAGCCTCCGGCCCCGCCGGCTGCCGAGGAAGCGCCACAGGAGAGCACGAGGGCGACGCTCGCCGAGCTGCTCGCCGCTCACCAGAGCGAGACGGACACCGACAGCGCGTTCCGCAAGCTCTTCTCGATGTGGAAGGCGAAGTACGTCGCGGGGCGCGTGGATCCCTGCACGCAGGCGACGCGCCAGGGTCTCGAGTGTCTGGTGCAGCGTGGCTCCTTCGGTCAGCTTCGCCTCTACAACCGTCCGGCGATTCTGGTGCTGAACGACGACTCCGGCGCATCGCATCAGGTGGTGCTCACCGGGCTCACGGACGAGACCGCGCGACTCGATCTCGGCGGCGCGCCGCAGGAAGTGAGCATCGGCGATCTGTCGCGCTACTGGTTCGGCGACTTCGTGCTGCTCTGGCGCCCCGGCACGCGCGACGTCAAGACACTGTCTCTCGGCATGCGGGGCGAGGACGTGCGCTGGCTGCGCGAAAGCCTGCATCGCGCGCAGGGCCTCGAGCCGCCCGAGCCGGTCAGCGACGTGTTCGACGCCGAGCTCAGCCGGCTCGTCATGGACTTCCAGCGCCGGCACCGGCTCACCGTCGACGGCATCGCAGGCGTACAGACGCAGATCGTGCTCAACAGCGCCCTCGCCGGCGCGGATACTCCATTGCTGAACGACAACGGGGCGCACGGCGGCTGACCCATGTCATTCATCCTCGAAGCACTGAAGAAATCCGAGAGCGACCGGCAGCGTCACAGCGGACCGGCGCTGTACGAAGTGCGCGTGGCGCCGCCGCGTTCGCGCTGGCCCACGTGGGCGATCGCGCTCGGCGCGCTGCTCGTCGTGAATCTGGCCGTGATCTTCTGGCTGATGCTGCGTACCGGTCCGTCGTCACAGGCCGTCGCATCGCAGACGACCGCATCGCAGACGGTTGCAGGGACAGGAGCCGTCGTGCCGGCGCCGCAACCTGCCGCGGCAGCAGGCGGTGAGGCTGTGGTCCGGCGGGATGCGACGTCCTTCGCACCGCCTCCCGGTAGATCCGCCGTCGCACGGTCCGCGACGGCGGCTCCATCGCCGCTCGCCTCCAGTGCCCCGACAGCGGGCGTTCGCTGGGAGGACGAACCGATGCTCGACGAGGACGAGCCGTTCGTCGCCGACGTCAATCCCGAGGATTATCTGCCGGCGGTGCCGCCGCCTTCGAGTGCTTCGCAGACGCAGACTGCCGGCGCGTTCCAGGGCGTACGGCGCGGCACCGAGAGCGGACTTCCGACGTATGAGGACGTCGCCACGACGCTCGCGGGCCTGCCGGAGCTGCGGCTCGATCTGCACGTCTATGCGGACGATCCGAAGAGCCGCTTCGTGTTCCTCAACATGCGCCGCATGCGCGAAGGCGACGCGCTGCCGGAAGGTGTGCAGCTCGAAAGCATCACCGCCGACGGCGCGGTGCTCTCGTACCGCGGCACGCGGTTCGTGCTGCCGCGTGACTGAGGGCTCCGGCGTCCTTCACTCCGCGATGTACCAGCGCTTGTCGACCTGCTCGAGCACGAAGCGGTTGAACGGCAGCCCCTGTCCCGACATGTCGTAGACCGCGCGCTGGCCTTCGTACTGGAAGCGCGGCTGAAGCTCGCGCGCGATGCGCACCGTGGACAGGAGCAGCTCGCGCGTGCCGAGACTGTTCTTGCAGGTCGCGATGAGCGTCTCGAGCGCGTTCTTCGACGTCACCTTGCGGAAGTTCGGGCTCATGTGCTCACGGTAGTACTGCTCGCAGTTGCCTTCCGCGAGGCTCTTCTCCGCGGCGTCGAGCAGCTCCGTGATGCCGGCGGGGATCTCGACGGGCGCGGCGCTTCCGGGCTGCGCGGAAGGCGCCGGGGCGGCGACCGCGGCCTGTGCGATCATCATGGTCGGCGATCTGCGGCCGTTGATGAGATCGTCGATCTGCGCCTCGATCTCGCTCGGCAGCGTCGCCTTCCAGTCCTTGCCGTAAGGCCTGAGCGTCACGATGTTCACGACCTGCACCTTGCCGCGCTCCTTCGGCTGAATGCCGCGCAGGACGACGTGCACGGTGTCGTCACGATCGGGAATCGCCGCGAGCCACTTCGCGTCCTCGTAGTAGCGGCCGGTCAGCGTGAGGCGGCGCGCGAGCTGCGCGTAGAAGTTGATGCTCGTGAGCCTTTCGATTTCCGAAAGCGGCATCCCCGCGCCGAACAGACGGCTGCGGATGGTGCTCTCGCCGCGCTGAGCCTCGTTGCGCAGCATCTCGAGGATGCGCAAGCGCAGATCCTCCAGGTCCTTCGGGTGTATCGCGTAGGCAACCGCCTGCGGATCCCCGCTCGCGACGGCGTCGAGGAACTCGCCCGCCGCCTTCTTCTGCGCGCTCGTGACGGACGTGCTCTGGGCTGGCAGCGCAGTTGGAACGAGCAGGAGAGCGAGGATCAGGGACAGCGCGGCGCGAAGTCCTCTGCTCGACGTGCGCCGCGGAATCGGAAGATTCGATGCCATGCCAATGTGATCCGTGAGGCTCCGGAGCGGTTCCGCAGCATAGCTCCGGCACGCATCACAGGGCGAGATCGACGATCACCGCCCGGTGATCCGAGCCGACCGACGGACCGACCTGGAAATCGCGTACCCTGACACCCGGCGAGACCAGCGCGTGATCGATCTGTATCCCCAGGGGCGGCAGGAAACTGGGCCAAGTCGGCTGCCAGCCGCGATTCTCTGCGGCCGAGCGCAGCCCGCCGTCGGCCAGCAGCGCCTGGAAGTGCGGCGAGAACGGAGAGATGTTGAGATCGCCGAGCACCACGAGCGGCTCCCGGATGTCGCGGGTGAGCCGCGCGAGCTGCCTGAGCTGCCGGTTGCGCTGTTCGGCGTCCGCGGGGAGCATCGGCCAGCTCGCGTGCACTCCGAGGACTCTCAGCGTCCGCTCGCCGGCCAGCAGCGTCGCGAGCAGCGGCGGCTCATCGTCCGAGAACGCGGGCACGACCTCCGCCTGCGCGAGAGGCAGGCGCGAGAGCAGCAGCACGCCGCGCTCGTGTGCGTCACCGGAGAAGAACTCGAAGGGGAAGTCCGTCCGCAGCACCTGCAGCTCGCGGCGCCACTCAGGCGTCACTTCGGTGAGCACCACGGCATCGGCGTGCGCGGTACGGATGAAATCGGCGACGCGCGCGTGCGAATCGCTGCGGTAGAACACGTTGAGCGTGACGATGCGCAGCTCCGTTGCCGGGGCGGCTTCGGCCCGCGTGGAGCCGACGGCGGCCGCCTCCGGCGGCCACGCCCAGCCGAGCACCGGAGCCGCCGCGTACACGTTCACCAGGCAGGCGAGCACGGCGGCCACGGCCCAGACCACACGCCGCCGCAGAGCGAGGAGCACAGCCGCGGCGAACGCGGCTGCCGCGTACTGCAGCCGGAAATGGACCAGGAGGTCGGCGATCCAGACGTGGCGTGCCAGCGCGGCCAGGGCTGTCGCGCCCAGGGTGCCTGCGGCGACCAGCACGGCCAGGGTGGAGAGAACCCCTTCCTGCCTCCCCGGCTTCGGCGCCGAATCCGGCGCATCCGCCGCAGGTTTCCCGTACGATCTCGGCTGCGGATCCGGCCGGCCCTTCGTGAGCGTTCCCTTCCACATGGAATTGCTGCACCCGCACGGTCGGCCCGTCGGGATGACGAGTTTCACAGAATCCGTCTGCCGGAAGCGACAAGTATCCCCCGGATCGGTGATCGTCGTATATCGACAGGAATTCCCTCCTGAAGATCCGGGGAGGCGGAGGGAGCCATGGGACGTGGAATCATGGGCAGCGCACTGCAGCGTGATCCGGCGGTCAACCCGGCCGTGAACGATTCACATCCGAGCATGGGGGCCGACCGTGAGAGCCTGGTGGCGCTGACGAAGGACGCCGAGCTCATCGAAACACTGCGGGCGGTGGCTTCCGACCACCAGCTTTCCATCGTGGACGATCAGACGGACCTCGCGTCGTACCTGATACGCGACCGCGCGGGCGTGGCCATTCTCGATGCCGCGGCCGTCACGTCGCCACTCCCCGAGCTCACCCAGCGCCTCAAGAGCCAGTTCCCTGAGCTCGTCCTGATCGTCGCCGGTGGCGCCGAGGACCAGTCGGCGATCGCCGCCCAGGTGACCTCCGGCACGGTCTATCGCTTCCTTCACAAGCCCGTCTCCGGACAGCGCGTCAAGCTGTTCGTGGATGCCGCCTGGAGGCGCCACGACGAGGAGCACGCAAACACCATCGCAGGCGCGGACCCCTACCGCGGGCAGCCTTCCTCGCGATTCCCGGTTCCCGTGCTCGTGGCCGGCGCCGCCGGTGTGGCGTTCGTCGTCGCGCTCGTCGTGTGGTTCACGGGAGGCGAGACGGACACCGGTCCCGCTGCCGTGTCCCCCGTCACCGCACAACCGGCCGATCCGCAGCTCGAGGAGCTGCTGGCACGTGCGGACGCCGCGCTCGAGCACGGCTCGCTGGCGGGTCCGGGAGACGGCGACCGCGCAGCCGATCTGTTTCGCCAGGTGCTCGAACGCGATGCCGGGAACCTGCGCGCGCGTGAAGGACTGGACAAGGTCATCGACCGGCTGCTCACCGCCGCAGAGCAGGCGCTGCTCGCCGAACGCCTCGACGAGGCCGAGCGCCTCACCGAGACGGCACGCGGCGTGCAGCCCGATCACGTGCGCGTCGCCTTTCTCACCGCGCAGATCGGCAAGGAACGCGAGCGCGCCGCGCTCCTGCAGGCGCGCGAAGCCGCGGCGCGCGGCAATCTCCAGCGCGCGCTTGCGCTGCTCGACGGCGCGGCACGCGAAGGACAGGATTCGTCACTGGTCGCCGAGACCCGCGTCGCGCTCGAACAGCGTCAGGTCGAGGACCGCGTGCGCGACATGCTGCGCCGGGCCGCGGAGCTCATGGCGAGCGGCGCGCTCGTCGAGCCCGCACGCAGCAACGCGCGCTTCTTCATCGAATCGGCACGCACGATCGCGCCTCAGGATCCTCAGGTCCTCGCCGCACAGCGCGATCTCATTGAGCGCATCATCGCCAAGGCGCGCACGGCGCTCGAGGCGGGGAATGCCGAGGAAGGTGAACGCTGGGCCGCGGCGGCGCGCGAATCCGGCGCTTCTTCCGCGGCGGTCGAGAGCCTGCAGCGCGAGGTGCAGCGCGTGCGCATGGTCGCGCAGGCGGAGGAGCTCGCGCGGCTCTCGCAGCTCTTCAACGAGCGCCTCGCGCGGAACCAGCTGCTCGAGCCCTGGGGCGACAGCGCGAAGTTCTATCTCACGAGCCTCGTCGAATCGGACGCGGACCATCCTTCGACTCTGCTCGCGCGCCAGCTCCTCGGCACGCGGCTCATCGAGGAAGCTCGCGGCGCGCTCGCGCGGGGCGATTTCGCCGACGTGCAGCGCTGGATCGCGGAGGCGCGCGAGGTCGGTGCACCGCAGGCGACGCTCGTCGCCATCGAGCGGGAGCTCGACACCGCGCGCACTCAGCTGCAGCCGCAATCGCAGCCGCGGCAGGACGTCGTCTCGGCCGCGGCGCTGGAACGCGTCCGTTACGTCGCGCCCGTGTATCCGCAGGTCGCCCGTGAGCGCGGCGTGGAGGGCTGGGTGGAGCTGATGTTCACGGTGCGTACCGACGGATCGGTCGCCGACGTGGTCGTCACGGAATCCGAACCTTCGGGGACTTTCGATCGCGCGGCGATCGACGCCCTGCGCCGCTGGCGCTATCGGCCCATGGAAGTGGACGGCCGCCCGGTGGAGCAGCGTGCGCGCATCCGTCTGCGCTTCGAGCTCAACGAATGACGACACGCCTCCTCATCGTCGAACGCGATCCGCGCTACGGCGAGTGGCTGCGGCAGCATCTCGGCGTCGAGTATCCCGACGCGAAGGTCGAGCTGCTCGGTCCAGACGAGTTCGAGCAGGTGATTACCACGCTTTCGCGGCGCGACTTCGACCTGCTGCTGCTGTCGATGCCGTTCGGAACGAGCCCGGAAGATCCGGAATCCGAAGGGCTGCAGTGGCTGCGCCGGATGCGCAATCAGCAGAAGGCCTTCCCGCCGCTGATCGCGATCGCCGACGAAGGCAACGAGCTCACCGCCGTGCGCGCGCTGCAGCTCGGTGCGCTGGACTATCTGCCGAAGAGGCTGCTCACGCCGGCGCGTCTGCGCAACGCCGTGCGCCTTGCGCTGCGCCGGCTCGAACGTCGGCGCATGAAGCGCGAGGCGGCGCGCGCCGCGCGACGCGCGACCCGACAGGCGGCGCGCCGCGATGCGTCGCGCCTCGAGTCGACCGCGGCGCTGCGCGGGATCATTCCCGGCTACACGATCCGCTGCAAGATCGGCGAGTCGGAAAAGGCGTTCGTCTATCTCGCTTCGAGCGAGAAGCTCGGCCGCGACGTCGCGCTCAAGGTGAGCAAGATCCAGAGCGACGAGTCGAATCAGCAGCAGTTCTTCGCGCGCGAGTATGCCGCGATCGCCGCTCTGCGCCATCCGTCGATCGTCGAGATCTACGACTACGGCGTCGAGGGCGGCCACGAGTACCTGGCGATGGAGTACTTCCCGCTGGGCGATCTCAAGGCGCGCATCCAGCGCGGTCTCACGGAGGAAGAGAGCCTCAAGTACCTCGAGCGCATCGCACGGGCGCTGCAGGTCGTGCACGACGCGGGTCTCCTGCATCGCGATCTCAAGCCGCCGAACGTGATGCTGCGCGAGGGAGACGAGATCGTGCTCATCGATTTCGGCCTCGCGCGCAACATTCACACCGGCATCGGCAGCACGCGCACGGGCGTGCTGCGCGGATCGCCGTACTACATGAGCCCGGAGCAGGCGCTCGGCGAGGAGCTCGATCCGCGCACGGATCTCTACAGCCTGGGCGTGATCTTCTACGAGATGCTCACGGGCCAGAAGCCGTTCACGGGCTCGACGGCCATGGAAGTCCTGCAGCAGCACGTGAACGCACCGGTGCCGCGGCTGCCCGAGCACCTCCTGCACCACCAGGAGCTGCTCGGACAGCTTCTCGCGAAGGACCGCACGCACCGCTTCGAGACCGCCGCACAGGTGGCCGAAGCGGCTGCGGGACTGCGCGTGACGCTCGCGGTCAGCCTTTGACTTCGGCCGCGCGCGGCGCGGTCTGCGGTGCCGCGTCGTGGCGGCGGCCGAGCCACCAGCCGTTGAGCGCCCACAGTGCGGCGACGCCCGCGCCGAGCAGCGCGACCACCCCCGCACCGGCGCCGGTCTGGAGCACGGCGCTCTGCACCTGCGCGGCGAGCGCGTCGGCGCCGCGGTAGACCGGCACGTCGATCACGTTCTTCGCCTTGTACTTCGTCTCCCTGTCGAGACGGCTCCAGAGCATCTCGCGACCCGGCCGCACGAAGGCGTACTCGCCGGCGCGGCGCATGACCATCACGACCGCGAGCACGGCGAACACGTTCCACGTGGCGAGCGCGAGGAAGCCGAAGATCATGGCGATCGGCACGATGGTGAGCAGCACCGTGAGTCCGAGCCTCGAGGCGACGCGGCCGGTGATGAAGATCTGTGCGATGATCGTCAGGCTCTGAACGATCCAGTCGATGCGCGCGAATACGCGCGTGCGCTCTTCGGTGCTGGCGAAGGTCGCCTCGACCACGCGGAGCTGCTCGAAGTACAGGAACGTGCTGGCCGTGGCGAGCAGCACCACGAACGAGGCGATGCCGAGGAGATACGGCGACTTCAGCACGAGCGTGAAGCCGGCGAAGGGATTGCCGCCGATCGCGCGGTCGTGACGCTCACCGCCCGCCGCGCCCGACGCGGCCGCTTCGCGCGCCCAGATGCGCAGCAGGATGCGCTGGCAGACGATCGCCACGACGAACAGCGATGCGCCGAGGAACAGCACACCCGGATTCCCGATGACACTGACGGTCATGTCGGTGAGGAACGGCCCGATGAGCGCACCCGCCGTGCCGCCGGCCGCGATGAAGCCGAACAGCCGCTTCGCCTGACCGCTGTCGAAGAGCTCCACGAGGAAGCTCCAGAACACCGACACGAGGAACAGGTTCAGCACGCTGATCATCACGTAGAAGAACTGACCCGCGGTGACGCCGGGCTCCCCGCCGCGGAAGGAGATGCCGACGAGGGCGAGCGCAAGGGCGACGGCTCCGTACGTCCACGGCAGGAACACGCTGCGGCGGAACCGCGAGACCACCGCGCCGTAGAGCGGAACGATGATCAGCGAGGCGATCCACGTGACGACCCAGAGATTCGCGACGCGGTCGCCGCCCAGGATGGTGCCGACGGTCTCGCGCACGGGCCGCACCGCGAAGTAGCCGCCGAGCACGCAGAAGAAGAGCGTGAATGCGGCGATCACCGCGGGCAGCTCGCGCGGCTCGATGGGCGCGGCGCGCGACAGGATGCGGGCAAGAGGCGAGGTGCTCATTCGATCCTCACGATCGTGGCTGGGAATCCGGTTCGAGCGTGGCGAAAAGCGCGCTCCAGTCTACGTCCATCGAACCCGGCTCGGCGACGATTTCGAACGTCTTGCCCCAGCCCTCGGGTCGACCGAGCGCATTCACGAGGACGCGGGCGAGATCCGCGCGCGAAATGCGCCCCGAAGCGTCGCGGGGATCTCCCTGCATCACTCTGAGGGACGCCTGCCCGGGCGGATCGTTGGTGAGGCTGCCGGGCCGCACGATGGTGTAGCGCACGCCCGATGCGCGCACGGCCTCTTCACCCTTGAGCTTCCACTCGAGGATTCCGTCCAGCGTCCGGTTGAGCGGGTGATCGCGATGCGTGACGCCCATCGAGGAGACGAGCACGAAGTGCTCCACCCCGGCAGCGCGCGCCGCCTCGGCCAGCGCTTTCACGCCCGCGAAGTCGACGAGCTGCGGACTGTTCTCCGGGTCTCGCGGTGTGTTCGATCCGAGCGCCGAGATGACGTACCGCGCGCCGCGCACGGCCGCGCGGAGGCTGCGCGGCTCGCGCACGTCGCCGACCGCATAACTCACGCGGTCGCCGAACAGGGTGTAGGCCTTCGCACTGTCGCGCACGAGCACGCGCACGCGGTATCCCTGCCCGAGCGCCTCGCGCACGACTTCCTGCCCCGTTCCGCCCGTTGCGCCGGCGACGAGCACGACCGGAGCACCGCCGTCCTCGCGCGCGCCGCCGGCCGATGCGCAGCCGCCGAGCAGCGCCGCGAGTGCGGCAAGCGCCGCGACCGTCGAGCGGCGGTTCATGAAATCAGCCCCCGGCTGCGGCGAGATAGTCGAGGGCGAGCTCCGTCATCGCGCGAAGCCCGAGGCCGATGGCGCTCTCGTCGATGAAGAAGCGCGGCGAGTGATTCGGCGCCGCCGTCTCCGGATCCTGATCGCGCGGCGTGACGCCCACGAAGAAGAACAGACCCGGCACTTCGCGCGCATAGAATGCGAAGTCCTCCGCGCCCGTGATGAGCGCGAGCTCCTTCACGTTCTCCGCGCCTGCAACGCGCTGCAGCGTGGGCAGCATGCGTCGCGTGAGATCCGGATCGTTCACCACGACCGGATTGCCGCTCGGGTCCACATGGAACGTGGCGCTCGCACCGTTCGCCTCCGCGGTGCTGCGCACGATGCGTTCCATGCCCTGGATGATGGCGGCGCGCTGCTCCGGCTCGAAGGTCCGGATGGTACCGATCATCTCGAGTTCGTCCGGGATGATGTTGTGGCGGATGCCGCCCTTGATCGCACCCACCGTGACGACCGCGGGATTGCGCGTGATGTCCACCTGGCGGCTGACGATGGTCTGCAGGGCATTCACGATCTGCGCCGCCGTCACGATCGGGTCGATCCCCTGCCATGGACGCGACCCATGGCTCTGGCGCCCCCGCACGCGGATGGTGAAGAAATCCGAAGCCGCCATGGTGGGGCCGCTGCGATAGCCGATCTCGCCCGCGCGCAGCAGCGACCATACGTGTAAACCGAAGACCGCCTCGGGCCGGTACTTCTCGAAGAGGCCCTCCTTCAGCATGAGTTCCGCGCCGCCTTCCTCGCCCGCCGGCGGGCCCTCCTCGGCCGGCTGGAAGATGAACAGCACGTTGCCCGCGAGCGAATCGCGCATGCCGGCGAGCACTTCCGCAACGCCCATGAGGATGGCGGTGTGTGCATCGTGTCCGCAGGCGTGCATCACACCGACGGTTTCGCCGCGGTACTCCGCCGTCGCCCGCGAACGGAACGGCACGTCCACCTCTTCCGTGACGGGCAGCGCGTCCATGTCCGCGCGCAGCGCGATCGTCGGACCGGGTTTCCCTCCACGGAGAAACGCGACGACGCCGGTATGCGCGATGCCGCTCTGCACCTCGAGTCCCAGCCGCTTCAGGTGCTCGGTCACGAGCTTTGCGGTCCTGAACTCCCGGTTCGACAATTCCGGATTGCGATGGATGTCGCGCCGCCATTCGATGACGCGCGGTTCCACCGCGCGCAGGCGTTCCTCCAGCCGTTCCTTCTCGGAAGCGGCGGCGATGCTCGATGCCGCGAGAACGATTGCCGCGCTGCCAGCGGCGATGATGCGTGACGTGCGCAAGGGTATACCCCGCCTGAGATTCTCGTTGTTCGCGCGAGTGTGCGCATGACCGTGGTCGTTGGCAACGAGCTTGACACTCATCGGTCATGCGGGTGCAATGCGGGCTCGAAGCTTGCTGGCCACCGCAAGGGACCGTCAGAAGTCCGGGACCTCCCGCATGCATCTCGTCGACACGACCCTGTTCTACTCGCCGACGAGCGGCGGGGTTAAGCGCTATCTGACGGCGAAACAGGCGTGGATACGGGCACATACGAGCTGGGTGCATTCCATCGTCGTGCCCGGCGAGCGCGATCACATCGAGCGCGGCGGAACGTGCACGGTCGCCGGCCGGCACGTCCCGGGAACCTTCAATTACCGCCTGCCGCTCAATCCGCGCCGGTGGATGGAAATTCTCGCCGCACTCGAGCCCGATCTCATCGAGGTCGGTGACGCGTTCCATCCCGCCTGGTGCGCCTGGCGCATCGCGCAGCGGCGCGGAATTCCGCTCGCCGCCTTCTATCACTCGAACCTGCCGCAGATCGTCGGGCGACGCTGCGGCAAGCTCAGCGAGCGCGCGTTCGGACGCTACGTGAGCTGGCTCTACGAGCGCTGCGACGTGGTGTTCGCGCCGAGCCGCCACATGTGCGAGTTCCTCGAGAGCATCGGCGTGCGCCACACCGTGCACCAGCCGCTCGGCGTCGATACCGAGGTGTTCTGCCCCGAGCGGCGCACGCTCGATCTGCGGGCCGAGCTCGGCCTGCCGCGCGACGCGCGGGTGCTCGTGTACGCGGGGCGCTTCGCGGGCGAGAAGAACATCCCGGTGCTGCTGCAGGCGTTTGCACGGCTCGGCCGTCCGTACCATCTGCTGCTCATCGGCGGCGGACGGGAAGCGCGCCCGAATCCGAACGTGACGCTCCTGCCCTACCGGCGCGACAGCCTCGAGCTCGCGTGCTGGCTCGCCTCGGCCGACGCGCTCGTGCATGCCGGTACGCGCGAGACCTTCGGACTGGTGCTGCTCGAGGCGATGGCCTGCGGCCGCCCCGTGGTGGCCGCGCGCGCCGGCGCCGTGCCCGAGTTCGTCGACGAAACCGTCGGCGCGCTCGCCGAACCCTACAGCGCAGCCAGCATGGCCGATGCGATCGCATCGCTCTACGAGCGGGATCTCGATGCGATCGGCGCGGCGGCACGCGAGCGCGTGCTGCGCCAGTACACCTGGACGCACGCCTTCCAGAGCCAGTGCGCGGTGTACGTAGGCCTCGCGCGTGCGCGGCGCGTTCCGGCGGCCGCGCGCGCGGTGCTCGAGCTGCGCTCCCCGAGCTCCTGAGACTTCCCCGCGCATCGAAACCGTCTGACCGCTGCGTTCAGCCGCTCGCGCGCGTGCCGAAATGCGGCAGCTCACGCCGCAGAACCTTCCAGCCGGCCAGGGCGATGGCGGCGGCGATGAGCAGATAGCCCACGTCCCAGACCGCGCTGCCTGCAGCCTCATGCACGTGATGAAGTCCCAGCACGTGATGAGCGACGACGCCCTCGGTGAATGCGGTGAATCCCCAGCCGACCAGCGCCGCGCCGCCGATCGTTCGCGTTGACCACGCGACGTCGCGTTCGAGGCCCGCATGCCAGAGAAACCCGACACCGAGCACGGTCACCAGCCATGCGGCGAGCTGGAACACCCCGCCCCAGAAGGCATTGATGCGCGCATTCGTGACGATCGTCTCGGGAGGCACGCCGGAAAGCGGAAACGCACCGCTCAGCGGCGCGTGCCACTGCAGGATCCGCTCCAGCACGATGGAATCCGCGAGCGCACTGAGGCCCGTTCCGATGAGGAATCCCGCGACGATCACCGGCCGGTACCTCACCGTCGGTTCCTTCATCGGGAGCCGCCGGATCTTCGGATCGTCGACCGGAACGGGCCGGACCGTTCGAACACGCACGTGCGCCATCTCGGCAACGTAGAAGCAATCGACGTGCCGATTCGCACGCGCGGCCGCAAGCTGCGCCGTTGAGCGCGCTCGACGGACCGTGTCAGCGTCCGCCGTCAGTACGTGCGGTATCCGCACGCGCGACGCGCCGCGCGAGGAAGAGACGACGCACCAGCGGATTGCCGGCTGCGGCGAGAACCGCGCGCCAGAAGATTCGCTTGCGCAGCGGTGCGCGGCGCGGCGGCACGGCGCGGAAGAACGCAGCGCCCACGTCGTGATGCACGTGCATCGCCGTCGCTTCCACCTCCCAGCGCCCTTCGGCGGCGTCGATGACGAACAGCGCAGGCCCGAGCTGCTCCACTCGCACGTTGCCGAGTGTGGCCGGCAGACCGGTCGGCGCGTTGCCCGTGAATGACACGTGCAGTGCCTCATCCGGTGCATCCGCAGCGAAGCCGGTCAGGGTGAGGCCGAGCGGCCCCTGTGGGGCGCGGCGACATTCGACGCGACCGCGGAACGCGACGACCGATGTCGCGCCGTCTGCGGATATCCGAGTCTGCCCGCTCACGCGACGATCATCGAGCTCAGCCGCTCGTGCACTTCGAACGTCATGACGCACAGATACGCGAGCAGCAGGACGTAGTAGGCGCCGTAACGGATCCGCGCTTCACGCGGGACTTCGTAATAGTGCGGATTGTGATTCGGTGTTCGCCCATGCCATACATCTTTCAACGATCGCCACATCGTGGGCGCGAGCAACAGCAGGATGACCAGGAACATGGGGCTCGGAATCAGGATGAAGACACCGAGAAGGATCGGCAGTCCGAGCAGCCACACGCGCGGCGAGAGAATGGCCACGATGCGGCCGCCGTCGAACGGCGTCACGGGAATCAGATTGAAGAGGTTGATGAAGAATCCCGCGTACGCCAGCGCGAGCAGCAGAGGGCTCTCGTAATGCCCCGCCAGCCAGAGAGTTGCCGTCGCCCCGACGGTACCGAGGAAAGGTCCCGCGAAGGCGACGTACGCTTCCTGCGAGACGGACATCGGCTGTTCCTTCAGCTCGATCCACGCACCGAGAAACGGAATGAACGTCGGGAGCCCCACGTTCAACCCGACCCGCCGCGCGGCGACGTAATGCCCCAGCTCGTGCACGAGGATGAGCAGCACGAAGCCGACGGCGTACCACAGACCGAACACCAGGGCATAGGCGCCCACCGAAAGGATCATCGTGCCGCCGGACTTGAGCAGCGGGCCGAGCTTGGCGGCGTTTGCGAGGAACAGCAGAGCCTTCAGCATGGGGCGCGTAAGCATACCGGTATCCGGCGAAACCTTCCCGACGACCTGGCGTTAGTAGCTGGTGGCCGAGCACGCGGGCTGAGCCGTACCGGCAGCCGCGGCCGGAATGTCAACGCGAGACCCGTGAGGAGAACGTCATGGAAGGAATCACCTTGGGTGGAGTGGTCGTCTGGTTGATCGTCGGCCTGATCGTCGGCGCGCTTGCAAAGCTCGTCATGCCGGGCCGCGACCGCGGGGGCATCGTCTTCACCATCATTCTGGGCATCGTCGGCGCACTGATCGGAGGCTTCATCGGCAACATGATCGGCGTCGGCGAAGGCGGTGTTTCGGCACAGGGGTTCACGTGGAGCGGATTTCTGCTGTCACTGATCGGCGCGATCATTCTTCTCGCGATATATCGCGCCGTGACGCGGCGGCGTCCGACCGTGTAGCCCCTCACCCTGCCCTCTCCCCCCGGTGAGGCGGGGAGAGGGTGCGGCGCAACACCGGTTCGCCACGGGCGCACGGAATGCCCCCGGGACACGGGTCCGGAGATTGCAACCGGCCCGGCGACCGGCACCGGAATCACAAGGGTTTCTTGGCAAAGGAGGACAAGACCATGGAAACCACGCCGAACAACGGCTCGCAGACGACAGGTGGCGGCCAGCCCGGATATCAGGCGCAAGGCGCCGAAGTCCAGGGCGACGGTGGAGCGCAGCAGCAGAACCAGCGGGGTCGAGCCGCGCAGCGGACGCAGGGCCGCCAGAGCGGTCAGGTCGTCGAGAGAGGACGCAGCCGCGAGCCCGGCCTGATGCGCTGGCCGACGGCCCAGAGTCCGTTCGGGATGATGCTGCAGTTCTCGCGCGAGATGGATCGCCTGATGGACTCGTTCTTCAACCGCAATTTCCTTTCTCCGTTCGGTTCGATGTTCGAGTCCGCGCTGCCCTCCTTCGGCGCGGGAATTCCCGAGCTCTGGACGCCGCGCATCGACGTGCGCCAGAAGGGAGACAACCTCGTGATCTGCGCGGACCTGCCGGGCGTGCGCAAGGAGGACATCAACATCGAGTGCGACGCGGACAGCATCGCCATCTCCGGCGAGCGGCGCGAAGAGCGCGAGGAAGGCGGCGAGCAGCAGGGCTACCGCATGACCGAGCGCAGCTACGGCAGCTTCTATCGTCGGATTCCGCTGCCGGACGGCGTCAATCCCGACGAGATCAAGGCGAGCATGCGCGACGGGGTGCTCGAGATCACCGTGCCGCTGCCGAAGGGGCAGCGTCGGCGTATCGAGATCCAGCAGTAGGAATCGGGCAATCGATGCAGCAACGGCGAGCGTCGGCGCCCGGCGTGATGAAGCCGGGCGCCGACGGGCGGGATCACTCGATGCGGCAGTAGATCTCGCGCATCGCCTTGTCCTCCGGGTTGTACTGACGCACCCGGGGCTCGAACGACGTCTCGGTCTGGTGGAACGACACGATCTCCGCCACTTTCAGCAGCTTCCAGCCGCGCCTCTCCCCGCTCACACTCCCGCCCGCTATCTGATAGCAGCGCAGGAGCTCGTCGCCGTGGCGGCTCACGCCGTAGACGTACGGCTCCACGAGACGTGAGTACGCGTGGTAGCGCAGCTCGATCACGATCCGCCGCTCGATCGCGTCGCACAGTACCGGATTCGGTGTCATCCCGCGCAGTCTCTCACCGATCGAGGGGCGCGGTCACGCTGCGCGGCTGCTATGCTCGGCAGGCACGCGTACCGTGACGGGTGAGGCCGCTTGGCAGATTTCCATGACGAGCCGCGCCGCGATCTGACGCTCGCGCATGCGACGTCGCTCGTCGTCGGCATCATCGTCGGCACCGGGATCTTCCTGAAATCCGCCACGATGGCGCAGGAAACCGGCACGCCCGTGCTCGTGCTCGCCGCATGGGTCGTCGCCGGGCTCGTGGCGCTGTTCGGCGCGCTGAGCTTCGCCGAGCTCAGCGCTCTGCTGCCCCGCGCGGGCGGCGAGTACGTGTATCTGCGCGAGGCATACGGCGAGGTTCCCGGCTTCCTGTACGTGTTCAACAGCTTCCTCATCGGCGGCGCGAGCCTCGCGGCCTACGGTGCAGCCGCGGCCATTTTTCTCGGTGACATCTATCCGCTCGGTGAACCGTGGATCGAGCACACCCTGTACGTGCTCGGCGAGCCTTTCCGCTGGCAGCTCGGCCCGCGTCAGGCCGTCGCGGTCGCGATCATTCTCGTCTTCATGGCGATCAACTGCGCGGGCGTCGCCATCGGCGGCCGCGTTCAGACCATTCTCACGTCCGCGAAAGTGACGGCCATCCTTGCCGTGATCGGCGGTGCGTTCTTCGCCTCTGGCAGCGGCGACTGGTCGAATCTCGCGCCTGAAGATGCGCGCGCCGGCGGCGGCAGCGGATTCGCGACCGCGGTGTTCGCGGCCCTCTGGGCCTACAGCGGCTGGCAGTATCTGCCGATGGCCGCGAGCGAGGTGCGCGATCCCGAGCGCAATCTGCCGCGCGCCATCATCGGCGGAACGCTGCTCGTGCTCGGGCTGTATCTCCTCGTGAATCTCGCGTTCCTGTATGCACTGCCGTTCACGCAGGTCGCGACGGCGAACTCCACTGCCCATCCGGATGCGCCTTCCGTCGCGGCCCGCGCGGTGCAGAGCTTCCTCGGTCCGCAGGCAGCCGCCGCAGCGGCTCTGGTGTTCCTCATCTCGACGATCGGATCGCTGAACGGCGCTCTGCTCGGCCGTGCACGCGTACCGTACGCGGCCGCGCGCGACGGACTCTTCTTCTCGAGATTCGGCCGGCTGCATCCGCGCTCGCGCGTGCCGGCGATGTCAGTCGTGCTGGTGAGCCTGTGGGCGGTGCTGCTCGCGCTCTCCGGAACGTTCGATCAGCTCACGAACATGTCCGTGCTCTCGTACGCCGTGTTCTGGATTCCGGTGGCGCTCGCCGTCATCGTGCTGAGGCGCAGGAATCCGCAGGCGATACGGCACTATCGCACGGCGGGTTATCCCTGGGTACCGCTCCTCTTCGCGGGCGTCATGCTCTGGATCGTCGTGAACGCTTTCGTGACGAGCCCGATTCAGTCGTTCGCGACGCTCGCGCTGATCCTGCTTGGGCTCGCGTTCTATCCGATCTTCCGCGCGAGGGAGCGTCCGGCAGCGACTCGAGCTCCCACGTCGTGAGCGGCGCGCCGCGGCGGATCCAGAATCCGGCGCCGACCTCGCGGAAGTTCCGTTGCAGGCGCGTCCTGTACCACTCGCCGGGACGCAGATATACGTTCGAATCGGTGCGCTCACGGTCGCAGTTGTACCGCCAGTCCCGGAGCGTCAGCGCCGTGAGATAGAGCACGCCCCGGCACACGTGCCCGAAGTTCGCGATCGCACCGGCCGCCGCGCGATCGTCCAGGTACTGCAGCACGTCGTAGCAGATCACGAGATCGAAAGGCTTCTCCGGGCGGTAGCTCTCGATGCGGCCGTGCTCCCAGCCATAGCGCTCGCAGAGATAGTCGCTCACCTCGAGCCCGACGTAGCTCGCGCGCGGCAGGAGCTTCCGGAGCGGAGCGCGCAGCAGTCCGATGCCGCATCCGGCATCGAGGATGCGGCGGACGGGCAAGCCGATGTGGTCGGTGAAGGCGGCGATGAGCCGCGCCCGGGCACGCATTTCCTGCCGCGACGTCACCGCGGTCCGCGAGTCGTAGTAGTAGCGGCGGTAGTAGTCCCGGTCGAAGCGCATGGCGCGGCAGTGTAGCCTACGGATCCGGCAACGGAACGACGCGAGCAGCTGCATGACGGCGGAAGAGACGATCGAGCGCCTGCGGGCGCGCATCGGACAGGAGATCCACGTGAGCGACTGGCTGCAGGTCACCCAGGAGATGATCGACGCCTTCGCCGAGGTCACGGGCGACCGGCAATGGATCCACGTGGACCGCGAACGCGCCGCACGCGAGTCGCCGTGGGGAACGACCATCGCCCACGGCTATCTCACGCTTTCGCTCTTCTCCGCGCTTCGGACTCGGGGGAACGACGCGAGCGATCTGCTGCCACCCGGAGTGAAGAACGTGATCAACTACGGACTCGACCGCCTGCGCTTCCCCGCGCCCGTGAAGGCCGGTGCGCGCGTGCGCGCTCGCACGACGCTGCTCGGCGTCGAACCGGTGCCCGGGGGCCTGCAGATCACCGAGCGGCGCACGATGGAGATCGAAGGCGAGAGCAAGCCGGCCTGCGTGGCCGACACGATCATCCGCGTGATGCTTTGAGAATGCTCGTGGTCGCCGAGCGGCCAGCGACGCGCGGTTCTCGATCTGCCGCGTTCAGAAGTTCACCGTGGCGACTTCGCCGGCCTCGATCGAGACGCTGCGCGTCCGCTGAAAACGCAGGACGTCGTTTCTGTCGGGCTCGTCGAGCGCACCGTCACACGTGAGGGCGAGCGTGTAGTCCCCCTCCTCCAGGAAATCCACGCGATAGGTGAGCGGATTGCCCACGCCCGTCGAACGGGCAGGCACTGAAAGCAGCGGCTCGACGTCGCCCGGCTCCGCCGACCAGTCCATGTCGTCGGGCGTGACGTCCGCGCCTTCGAACACGTAGATGAACGGCGAGCAGTCCCTGCCGGTGACGAGGCCGGGATTCACCGTACCGGTGATCCGCCCGGCGAGCTCGCCGTCCACGAGGCGCAGCGCGGGCCGGAACACGAAGCTCGTGCTCTGGCCGGAAGGCCGGATGAGCGAGCGACGCAGATCGAAGTCGACGATGAATTCCACCCGCTCACGGCGCCTGATCTCGAAGCTGCGGTCGAGCTGCAGCGCCGCCTCGTCCTCCTCGCTGATCTCGAGCGGGAAACGCTCGCCGGTGACGAAATCGACGAACGACTGACCCAGCGTTTCCGCCTGAGCGTTGATCACCAGACGGATCCACTCGTACCGACCTTCCGGCAGCCGGCGGTCCGAAAGGAGAAACGCGGTCCGCCCGTCGGTGAGCTCGATCAGATTGAGCGCGACGTCCGGCTCGAGGTCGATGCGGATCGGATCGTCGTCCACCGGTTTGACCTCGACGGCGTCGAACTCGACGACCACGTTCATCGCGAAGTCGGCGGGTGCGTCCGTCACCGCCAGACGCAGAGTCCCTCTGTCGATCCCCGGCACGAAGATGCCTCCGTCGTCGCAGCTCGCGAAGATCGCAGAGAGCAGGCCCTGAGAGACGAGCAGGCGCAGTCGTCGCCAGTTCATTGTCGCTTCCCTGCCGCCGCGCGGCCTCAGACCTCCCGCAGATACCCCCAGGTGTGCAGTCTGTCGTGGTCCTCGAACCAGCGCTCGCCGATGTCGTCGCGGTAGTACATGTCGGGGATCATGATGTTGCGCACCCGCGAGTACGCCTGAGCCTGCGCCTGACGCATCGTCGGCCCCGTGCCGCACACGACCAGCACCACGCCGGAAGTGCCCGCGACGTACCACTGGCCGTTCACCTGCTTGACGTCCTCGATGTGCACCTCTTCGGGGATGATGCCCTTCTTGAAGAGGATCGCCGCGTTCTTCGACGTGGCGAGGAAGGTGGCGTCGTCGTCGAACGGGAACGGCGGCACCACGATGCGCACGCCGATCTGAAAGCCGCTCTTGACCTTGAGCTTCGGGTTGAGCCCTGCGGCCAGATCGTGCAGGAACTGCCCGATGGGCGTGATCATCCCTTCCTGCTGGATGCTGATCGTCGGATAGCCGAAGCGCGCCGTGAACTCGAGCGGATAGATGCCGTTGCCGTTCACGATGCAGTTGAGATCGATGTAGCCGACGTAGCCTTCCTCCGCGAGCCGCGACTCCATTTTCCTGAGCGTCGAGTTGAAGAGCCGGTTCGGGCCGCTCCAGAACATCGACGTGCCCATTTCGCCCGTCGAGGGACCGATGTTCCCGGGAAAGAGCTTCTTGTGCTCGAAGTTGACGTTGATGGGATAGATGAACTCCTTCCCGTTGAAGAACGCACCGACCGCGATCTCGACGCCCGTCACGCGGCGCTGCAGCTGAAAGACCTTGATCTCGTCGGGGAAGGACTTCTTGTAGGCCTCGAGCACGCGGATCACGTCCTGGCCGTCCTCCTCGTCCCCGACGAAGAGGCGCCGCTTGACGTTGCCCGCCTCTCCCGAGGGCTTGATGACGTAGCGCTCGGGATTGGCCTTCACGTACGCGATGGCCTCGTCGAAATCGTCGAACTGCCGGTAGGGCAGGATCGACACGCCGGCCCGCTTGAGCTCCTCCTGACCGAAGGATCGGTCGTCCTCGAGACGGTCCGTGTACGGCGTGCCGCCGATCACGAGCTTGCCCTGCCTGCGCAACGCCTGCGCCTTCGCTCCCTGGCCGAGCGTGTCGTCGAACACCACGACGTCCGCCCAGTCGAGCTCGCGCTCCCAGTCGTCGGTCTTCGGCACGAAGCCGTCGGCGATGTCGCGCTCCTTCTCGGCGCCGATGTAGTACTTGACCTCGTGCCCTTCCTTGGCGACCTGCCAGGCGATGTCGCCGATGAGGCCCGAGAGCGACACGAACAGGAACCGGTACTTCTCGCCGTTCATGTGCAGAGCTTCCGTGACGGGTCGAATATGCACGAGGACGGACGCGTTTGCGAGACCGTCGCCCGCGACGCACACTTACACGCAACGAACGGAACCGCAGACGTGGACGAGGAGATACGGAAATGGCCTTCGCGCTGAAGAGCCCGCACATCGAACACGGCAAGCCCATCGGCGTCGAGCACGCGTTCGACGGCTGGGGAGGCAACGGGAAGAACGTTTCTCCGGCCCTCGAGTGGAGCGACCCGCCGGAAGGAACGCAGAGCTTCGCGCTCATGGTGCACGACCCCGACGCGCCGACGGGGAGCGGCTGGTGGCACTGGATCGTCTACGACATCCCCGCCGACGTGCGCTCACTGCCCGCCGGCGCGGGCAGCACTGCACGCAACCTCCTGCCGCGCGGTGCCAGGGAAGGACGCAACGACTACGGCTTCGCCGGCTACGGCGGACCCTGCCCGCCTCCCGGCCCGGCGCACCGTTACTTCTTCCGCCTGCACGCCCTCAAGGTGCCGAAGCTCGACGTGCCCGCGGACGCGACCGCGGCGGCCATCGGGTTCAACGTGAATGCGAACACCATCGCCGTCGCGGAGCTCATGGGCACTTACGCACGCTGACGGCGGGCGCGGCCGCCCGGGTGCGTTCCTTCCGACTGCTTCCCGGATGCCGCGGGCGGCCGCCATCCGCTCACGTTCACACCCGCATCGCGCGCCAGGCGGACGAACGAGAACGTCGACAATGCGCCGATCGCGGCCAGCGCGATCAGCGTGTTGCGGAAGTCGATCAACGCCGGAGACGCACCGGGCTCTCCGAGAACCCGCGCGCTGGCGCTCAACAGAATGGTCGATACCGAGATCGCCAGCGCGTTCGTGACCTGAAGGAACACGTTCCACAGCACGGATGCCGCGCCGAGCTGCGGCGCCGGCACGTCGGCCAGCGCGAGCGTGCTCAATCCCGTGAAGAGGAACGAGCGCACCATGCCGCTCGCGAGCAGCACGACGAAGATCGCCCAGAGAGGAGTCGACGGCGAGAACGCCGCGCAGGCGGCGATCGACGCAGCCGAGAGCACCGCCGTCGCGATCAGCAGGTTTCGAAAACCAAATCGCCTCAGTACGGGCGGGACCACGAACTTGAGGACGAGGTCACCGCCGCTCAGCGCGAAGAGCAGCACCCCGCTCCAGAACGCGTCCAGGCCCAGCGCAGTCTGGAACATCAGCGTCAGCACGAAAGGCAGCGCCCGGATGCTCACTCGCGCGAGCAGCCCGCCGCCGGCCGTCGCGACCCAGAAGGTGCGGATTCCCGCCGGCTCCAGTGAGAGCACGGGATAGGGATGCCGGCGGGCGTGTCGTATCGTCCAGAACCCGAACAGCATCCCTGCCGCGAGCATCGCGCACGCCGCCTGCCAGCTCAGTCTGCCGGCGCCGATTCCGTCCAGTGCGGACAGCAGCAGCGTCAGCGCGATGCCGGCGACCAGGAAACCGGTGAAGTCGAACGGGCGCCTCGCACCCCTATCGGTCCTCGGCACGACGCGCAGCGCCAGCGGAATACCCGCGAGCGCGAGCGGCACGTTCACCAGGAAGACCCACTCCCAGGACAGGTGAGTGACGATGAAACCGCCGAGCGGAGGCCCCAGCGACGGTGCGAGCAGGATCGGAATCGTGGTAATCGACATGATCCGGACCAGCTCGCTCTTCGGCGTGGACTGCACGAGGATGATGCGTCCGATCGAGTTCACGAGCGCAGCCGCGGCGCCTTGCAGGACGCGAGCCGCCGTGAACGATTCGACGCTTCCACTGAGTGCGCAGAGCGCCGAAGTCAGCGCGAAGCCCGCCAGGGCGCAGGAGAAGACCCGCCGGGCTCCGAATCGGCTCGCCACCCATTCGGTCCCCGGCAGGAGCACTGCCTGGGAGAGCACATAGGCCGTCACGCCGATGCTCACATCGACCGGCTGCACGTCGAACGACGCGGCTATGGCCGGCAGAGCGATGAGCACCAGCGACACGTCGAGCTGCGCAATGAAGGTTGCGCACGCGACGATGATCGTGATCAGCCGCAGGTCCGGCTCACGTCCCGACATCTGGCTTGCGGAGTGCCGGATGGGCACTCAGCGCATCACGGCCGGATCTGACGAGCGATATCGAGTCACGCTGCCGACGCTGCACGTGCAGATGCCGCACCGCGCACGAGATCGATGAGCGCCCTCGGATTCGCGGGCTGCTCATCGCCGCGCCAGGCGACATGACCGTCCGGACGGGACAGCAGGAGCTTGTGCCGGTATGGCGATGGAAGCTCCTTCATCGGAATGTCGAGGACCTTGAGTGGCACTCGCGCGGCTCCGGCCGCTCCCACGAGGCCGGAAACGTCCACCGCGGGATCGAAGCGGATCAGCGTGAAGTCGGGCCCCAGCTCGTCGTACAGAGAGCGGCCGTCCTCGAGCCAGAAGTGCGGCGTGCGGCAGCCCGGCACAGTGCTCGGTGTGTAGTCCGCCATCGTGTACGCCGGCGCCGGTTCGCCGTCGTAGGCGATGATGGGCGAGCGATCGTAGTAGTAGCCGTAGTTGAGCCCCGCGCAGGCGAACTGCTGGACGTGGAGCTCGTAGGCGGCGCGTCCGACCGCGGCGCGCGCGGCGGCGCCTTCCGGAGTATCGTCCTCGAGCTCGGGCGGCAGGTGGGTGCGCTCGAAGATCGCGCCTTCCGCGTGCTTCATGGCGAAGCGCGAGACCTGCTCGGTGATGGGCTGACGCTCGCGCTCGTGAGCGTCGAGGATGGCCTCCGGCGCCCATCCGTTGAGGTGTGCCGCGAGCATCCAGGAAAGATTCATCGCGTCCGCGATGCCGGCGTTCATGCCGTAGCCGGCGTAAGGCACCCACAGATGCGCCGCGTCGCCGCAGATGAAGACGCGGCGGTCACGGAACCTGTCGGCGACCAGACGCCTTCCGATCCAGTCCTCCTTCGTGACCACCTCGTACTCGAACTCCGGCCCCACACCCAGCAGAGTGCGGATGCAGGCGTCACGGTCGACGCTCTCGTAATCCGGCTCGTGCGGCAGGAGATAGTTGTGGATCAGCCAGAGCTCCTTGCCGTCGATCGCGACCAGGTTCCCCGCGCGATCCAGGTTGTAGATGTAGCTCATCCAGGCGCGCTCCGGAGTGATGCGCTCCAGAAGCCCGGGTGCGCGGATGCAGGTCGACTGGACGCGCTGAATGACGGCATCGCCCACGAGCTTTGCACCGATCTGGCGGCGAACGTTGGAACGCCCGCCGTCGCAGCCGACGAGATACCTGCAGCGGATGGTGAGAGGCTCACCGGAATCGAGATCGACCGCTTCGACCGTGACTCCGTCGGCGTCCTGAGTGAAGCGCTCGAAGCGGGTGCGGTTCAGGATGCGCACGCCCGGCGTGCGGGCGGCGTTCCGGAACAGGACGGGCTCCAGATAGATCTGATTGATGCGATGCGCCGGCTCCGGTGTCGGCCACCATCCGTCCGGTCCGCTCTTGTCGGTGTAGCGATCCCTGCGGCAGGGAATGTGGATTCTCATCAGCTCCCAGCCCGTCGCGCGCGTGCGGATCACGACGTCGTTCGGATAGTCGTCGGGCAGGCCGGCCGCCCTCACCTCCTTCACGAAGCCGAGCCGGCGGAAGATCTCCATCGTGCGGGAAGAGACGTGATTGCACTTGACGCTCGGCGGCTCGCCGGCACGGCGGGTCTCCGTGACCAGCACGTCGATGCCCCGCGAGGCGAGGTCCATGGCCAGGCAGAGCCCCACCGGGCCCGCTCCAACGATTGCAACGGAAGCAGACAGGGTCTTCATCGGCATGATGCGTTCCAGACGATGCGCGGTTCTCTGCGACCGCGCGATGCTTTACCTCACCGGCCCGAGACCGGCTCATCCAGACAGCGCGCTCGAGAGCTCGGACACGTCTTCGAGCTTCTCGAGCGCGTCAATCAACTCTCCCGCACGGCTGGCCGCCGCGGACGTGAGAACTCCGGCCACGTTGCGCACGAACTTCTCTTCGAGCTCCGCGTCGCTCATCGGCAGCGCGGCCCCGCCTTTCGCATAGAGGCGCTCCTTAACGAAGCTGCGGCCGCGGGCGCGCACTTCGACGCGCGCGAGAAACGACTGCGGATTCGCGCGCTTCGTGGCCGCCGCCTCCGGATGCGTGCCCCAGGTGATCTTCTTCATCGTGGCGCGGATGGCCGGATCGTTCAGTCTCTCCGGAAGCTGGCAGGTCGCGTCCGTGGGCAGACCGTGCGCCGCCACCGCGAGCATGTAGGGGATGCTGAACTGCGCATCCTCCTGGGTGCGGACGTTCATCTGATCCGGATTCGCCACGAACGGCATGCTCAGCGAGTGGATGCTCTCGATCTCCCCGGGCTCGAGACCGTGTTCGCGGACCAGCTCCACCATGCAGTCGATCTGGCTGTGGAGGAAGCCGCAGCAGGCGTGGGGCTTGTAGTTCATGGAAAGGATCCGCCAGTCGCTGCCGAGCGCATCGATCGCACCCTCCGGCCGCCAGTTGCGCAGACCGTAGAACTTCGCGAATCCTTCGTCGTCCAGGATGTCCGTGGCGGCCGTGAAGCCTGCCTGCGCGAGCAGTGCCGCGGTCACCGCGCCCTGACTCACCCAGCCCACCGGCGTGTACTTCACCATGGACTTCGGCGTTCCGGTCTCCCAGTAATGGCTCGCCTGCGGCGGGCAGTAGTAGCCGGCGAGCCCCATCGCGTGCGCCGTCTGCGTTTCCGTCAGCGCGAGCAGGTTAGCGATGCCTGCAGCGCAGGCGATGATGCTCTCCTGGTTGATCGCGAAGACTTCCGGAGTCCGTCCCGTCTGCGCCACGGTCGCCGACATCTGGCTGGATGCCTTCCAGAGCCGCGCGGCGATCTCGTGAGCCACGACCAGCGCCGTGATGAACTGCCTCCCGGAGGCGCGCATCTTCTCGGCGACGGCGAGCACCGAGGGGATCGCGATCGGCGGAATGTGCGGCACGGCATCGAAGTCGAGCGCGTTGATCAGCTCCGCGTTCGCGAACGCCGCTCCCGTAGCCGACAGGCGCGCAGTCGTACCGAGCACACGCGCTTCGGGCGTGCCGCCGAGTGAAGTCACCAGTCCGACGGCGAGGCGACCCTTTTCGGTGTGGATGCCTGCGACGCCGCAGCCCAGACCGTCGAGCACATAGCGCTTGGCCGCCGCGACGACTTCCGACGGGAGCTGCTCGAACGTGAGACTGCGCGCGAAGTCGACGATCCGTGCGGTGACGGGAATCGCGGCGGGCGCCGCATCGGCAGACGGCGGCACTTCCGCCGCCGCTGTGACCCGCATCGCGCTCCCTGCCGTGAGCGCGGCTGTGGCGGTCAGCATCTGTCTGCGATTGAGCAGCATGACCTCCCGCGCTCCTCCGTTCAGGGCAACGCAAAGATCATGATCGTCGCCGCTCCGGGCGCAGGCCAGCCGCGCGAGGAGCTGCCCGTCGGTACGGCGACATACTGCTTGCCGTCGACCGCGTAGGTGGAGATACCGCCCGCGATGCCGCCGCCCGTGTAGAAGCTGTAGAGCGTCTTTCCGTCGCGCTCGTCGAGCACGAGGAACTCTCCACCCATGGTGCCCGTGAGCACCACACCGCCTGCGGTCGGCGTCGTCGCCGCGAGGACCGGCGTGCCGGTCTGGATCACCCAGCGCTGCTCGCCCGTCGCGGCATCGATGCCGCGGATCCAGCCGCGTGCCGACTCCATCGGGTCCGGCGTCATGGTTCCGCCGAAATACGAGCGGCCCGGTACGAACTCCTGCTCGACGAGCAGTATCGTGTCGCAGCGCTCGACCGAGCCGACGAACAGCATCTTCGAGCGAGGAGAGTAGGACGCGCCGTTGTACTGCCCGAAAGCGCCCGGACACACACGGATCGGCGTCTCGAAGCTGAGTGGCACATCATGGTTGAGATGAGTCATCGTCTCGACCTTCGAGACGATCTCCCGGGTGTCGCGATCGTAGATGTAGAGGTAGCCGTCCTTGCTCGCGACCGCCATGCGCTTCCGGCCGTCCACCTCGTAGATGACCGGCGCGGCGGCGGTATCCCAGTCCCGGGTGTCGTGCGGCACCTGCTGCACGTACCACTGGAGACTCCCGACGTCGGCCTGCAGCGCGACCACCGAGTTGGTGTAGAGATTGAGGCCCTTGCGGCCGGTGCCGATGAAGTCAGGTCCCGGGTTGCCCGTCGGCACGAGCAGCAGCCGGCGAGGCACGTCCACCGTGATGCTCGACCACGACGAGCCGCCGCCCCTGTCCTGTCCGCCAGCCCAGGTCTCGGCACCGGGCTGATCGCCGGTCGGGATGACGTCGAAGGCCCAGACCGGCGCACCGGTGTTCACGTCGAAGGCGTGGATACGTCCCTTGATGCCGTTGTCGCCTCCGCCCTCGCCCGTGTAGACCCTGCCGGCGAACGCGACCGGTGCGGCACTGAGGAAGTAGCCCCAGTTCGAATCGCCCACATGGGTGTCCCACAGCAGGTTGCCGTTTTCTGCGTCGAACGCGAGGAGGTGACCGTCCGTCGTTCCCCGGAAGACCTTGCCGTCGTAGAGCGCGACACCGCGGTTCGATCTGATGTGCTCGGGGTCACGCGGCGTATACGTATGCGACCAGTGCACCGCGCATGTCTTCGCGTCGAGCGCGAACGTCTTGTGGGCGGTGGTGACGTACATCCGGCCGCGGTAGACGATCGGGCTCGTTTCGAAGTTTCCGATCTCACCGAGCTGCGCCATGCAGACGGGAGTCAGCTTCGCGGCCGTTCTGCGATTGATCTGATCGAGAGGTGAGAACCGCGTGCCGTCGTAGCTTCGGTTGTAGGTGAGCCAGTCCTCGGGCGCGATGTTGCGGATCGTCTCCTCGTCCGGAACGCGGGTCGTCGCAAGCTTCGCGTTTCCGGTAACTGCCGGCAGTCTCGGCCTCTCGGCGACGGGCGCCGTGGACGCGACCCGGGGAGCCGCTGCAGCGGCTCCGCCCGGAGGATGCAGCTTCACCGCGAGCCCGGCGCGATCGAGCGGCCGCTCGCCGGCCCGATAGCCGTTGTTCGCCAGGATGTAGGCGACCGTCGCGAGGGCTTCGGGCTCGCTGAGCTTGCCCGGCGCACCGAGCGGCATCGTCCGCTGCATGACCTCGAAGAAGTCCGCGACGGTATGCTCGCCCTTCATCCACGCCAGCTCGTAGGTGGGTCCCTTCATCGCCGGACCGGCCGCACCTTCGAGGCCGATGCCGTGACAGAGTGCACATTCCTTCGCGTAGATGTCGCGGCCCTGGTCCACCTGCTGCTGCGTGAAGGCGGGCATCGGCGGCGGCTCGTCGACCTCAGCGGCCGCTGCCGGCCCCGCCGCGGCGAGTGTCACGATCGACAGACGCACGATCGCCGCAATGGATCGCACGGCATCGCCCATCGCTTCCGAGCTCATCGGTTCGTGCCCGCGGCAGACGGCAGCCTAGCGAGTGCGCAGCTGCGGGAAGTCTTCGGCCGAGAGCCACGTGCAGTGGATCTGGGCTCCCGCACGGAATGGCAGGATCACCCGCGCGATCTCGCCGTCCTTCAGGTGCTTCGCGTCGGCGATGATGAGCTCCGAGCGCAGCTCCTTGTAGTTGTTGGCGACGCCGATGAGATAGCCGTCGCCCTCTTCTGCATCCGGACGGCGCGGCACGAACTGGCACTCCTGCAGTCCGTGGGTCGGCCCTGCGAACAGCGAATCGATCTCGCCGGTCGTCATGTCGAAGCGGCCGTAGCAGTTGCGCATCGCGCGCGGTTTACCCTGGAAGAACTCGATGTCTGACGGCAGTTTCGGGTCGTGGTAGTGCGTGAATGCGTAGCGCTGGCGCACGGTCTTGAAGCGATCGTCGACACGCGCCAGGTCGCAGACCGGGATCTCGAAGAGACGCTCCTCCGACCATGAGCCGTCTTTCGAAGAGAGGTCGAAACTGAAACGCGTGAAGTAGGCCTTGGCTTTCGCAGGATCCCACGGACTGCCATCGATCGGCTTGAAGTCGGGGAACGGTGCGCCCGTAAACATCGGCGCCTCCAGATACACCTTGTCCCCTTCGGACCAGGCGTTCACCGTGTGCACGATGGCGCGTCCGGGCGGACCCTTGATCCAGCGGACGTCCCTGGCGTCGCCGTCGCGCGGGAGCACGCCCATGTACATCGGCACCTTGTCATCCCAGCCCCAGTGCACCTCTCCCGCCTTGAGGCGCTCCATGCTGGTGACGTAACCCCATACCGGGAAGAGGATGTGCTTCTGGGTCAGCGCCATGTCGTGCATCATGCTCACGTACGGCACCTTGAGACGCCACTCACGCGTGATCTGTCCGGTTCTGTCAATGGTGTAGACGAAGAGATCGTCCGACAGCAGACCCGTGGCTTCATAGCCGTAGCACACCATCTCCCCCGAGAACGGATCGGTCTTCGGGTGCGCGGTGAAAGTCAGGCTCTTGTACTGCCCGTTGAAGTCGTAGCGGCCGATCGTTTCCAGAGTGACCGGATCGATCTCGTACGGCAGGCTGTCCTCCTTGAGCGCGAACAGCTTTCCCGCATGCGCGTACGGAGCGGTGTTCGCGACGGTGCGATCGATCGACTCGACCCCGGGTTCGTCCGTGAACGGATTGCGGTAGACGCCGAAGCGCTGGCGGCGCGCCGCCTTGTTCGCGAGGAGACGCTCCGTCTTGACGTAGCGCCCCCGGTAATCGACGTAGCCGTCGTGGAACCAGAACGCGCTGATGTATCCATCCGAGCTCGCGCTCGAATCGTGCTCGTACTTCGGCGGATAGAGCGGGTCACCGCCGACCCGCACGAACATGCCCTCGAGATCGGCCGGAATCCTGCCGATCACGTCGCAATCGAACACGTCCGCTTCGAAGCGTTGCGGAGCAGCGAATCCGGAGCGGGTGCGCGGAGAGAGATCAACCATTCTTTGCCACCTCGAAGTGAGAATCGATCAGAAAGCGGCGCAGCACCTCGTTGAACTCGGCAGGGTTCTCCAGATTCGAGAGGTGTGCCGCGCGGCGGATCGTCACGAGCAGCGCGCCGGCGATGCCTGCGCGGAGCCGCTCGGCCGCGTCCGCTTCGTTTCCACCGTACTCGGCACCGGCGATCACGAGCGTCGGCGCGATGATCTTCTTCAGGTCTTTTCGCAGATCCACGTCGCGCAGCACCGCGCAGGACCCCAGGTAGCCCTGCAGCGGCATCGCACGCATGGTTTCGACGAGCCGGTTCACCTCATCGGGGCGCTCGGCCTTGAAGGACGGGGACAGCCAGCGGGAGATCGTGGCCGCCGCGATCTCGTCGAGCCCCTTCTCGCGCGCCTGCGCAATGCGCTCCTGCCACATCTGCGGCCGGCCGATGTGTGCGGTCGTGTTCGCCAGCACCAGCTTCGCGATCCGGTCGCGATGGTTGGCCGCGAGCCACATGCCCGTCATCGCGCCCATCGACAGGCCGACGAAGTGCGCGCGGCGGATGCCTACGGCATCGAGCACCGCGAGCGCATCCCGTCCGAGCATCTCGATCGAGTATTCGCCCTCGGGCACCGCGGATCTGCCGTGCCCGCGGCTGTCGTAGCGGACGACCTTGAATCGGTCGACGAGTACCTGCACCTGGCTCGACCACATCTCCAGGCTGAAGCCGAGCGAATGGCTGAAGACCACCGGAGGTGCGTCGTCATCGCCGTCGATCGTGCAGAAGAGCGTGCAGCCGTCGAAGCTGGGAATCGTCAGTGTGCGCGTGCTCATATCGCTTCCGCCCGCCGCGTATCCGCGTCGATGTGGCGGGCTCCAAGGAAGAAGAAGATTCCCGCGGCCGACGCGCTGACCGCCCCGAGGATCATCGAGTACTGGATTGCACGATCACCCATTCCCGACAGCAGCGTGTCGTTCATGAGCCCGATCGACACCGGGCCGATCAGATCGCCCATGAGGTTGACGACCAGCAGGAACAGCGCAGTCACCGTGGCGCGCATGTGCGGCTTCGAGACGTCGAGACAGGCCGCGAAGACCGGCGACATCTGCATCATGCCGAACATGCTGGTGAGACCCAGACCGAGCATCCACAGCCACGTTGGTTCCGCGAACAGAAACAGCATCTCCGCCGGACCGACGGCGAGGCAGGCGAGCGCGGGAATCCACAGCCGCCAGCGCACGTCCCTGCGGGCGAAGCGGTCGGCGAGAAAACCGCCGAGAAGTCCGCCGATGAACGCAGCGGGCTGACGCAGGAATCCCTGGACCTGGCCGACGTCACCCGCGCTCAGCTCGTGAATCCGCATCAGGAATGCGGAGCTCCACGAGCCGTTCGTGTGCATCGTCGTCGCCATGCACACACCGCCGAGCACCATGAACAGGAACGAGCGCGAGTCGCGCATGTAGCTCAGCACCTGCAGGAACGTTCCCGCATCCGCGCGACGCGGGCCGCCGGGATCGGACTGCCCGCGAACCGGCTCGCGCACGGTGAGCACGAGCAGCGGCGCGAGCACCAGCGCCGGCATTCCCATCACGATGAAGCAGGTGCGCCAGCCGTACTCGTGGCTGATCCAGCCCGCCACCGGAAACAGCACGATTCCGCCGAGCGCGGCGATCGCGCGCATCACGGACATTCCGGTGCGCCGGTTCGCCTTGCTGAACAGGTCCGCGACCATCGAGTTCGGTGGCGCGAAGCCGGTCGACTCGCCGGCTCCCATCAGGAAGCGTGCGAGCGCGAGCTGCCAGACGTTCGTGACGAAGCCCGTCAGCGCCGTCATTGCGCTCCAGAACGTGAAACCGATCGCCAGGATGTTGCGCCGGTTGAAGCGGTCGGCGAGCCGTGCGACCGGCACGCCCATGATCGAATAGAAGGACACGAACACGATGCCGGAGATCAGTCCGAGCACGGTGTCCGAGATCTGCATCTCCTCCTTGATGAGCTGCAGGTTGAGACCGAAGATGCTCCGGTCGATGAAGTTGAAGGCCGAGATCACCCCGAGCAGGAAGAGTGTCCAGACGGTGGACACCGTCCATTCGCGGCGCGCCGGAGCAGATCCGGCAGCCTGTGACTCGGCTCTGCCGCTCATCGGTCGCGCCAGGGTCTGATCGCTGGACATCGCTCACTCCTGAATCGGGAGGGTGCGTCTCGCCCTCGCGGCGGCCGCAGCCCCACGTTGGCTGCTTCTTCTCACGACCGCTCAGCTGACCGCGTAGTACGTGAACTCGATGCGCCTCGCGCCGGGGACGATCTTCGCCGTGCCGATGACGACGGTGTCGTTCAGCCATGCGTGAGGACCGTCGCCGTCCGCGTCGAAGTACGCGGCAAAGCGGTAGTAGCCGTCGGCGTCGCGGCGCAGACCCGCATGCTGGACGTAGAGCCACGCGCCCGCGTCGTCGCGGATCATGAAATGCGTGTTGAGCTCATCGACGCCATCCGCACGCCCGAGACCGAATTCCCCGCCGCTCTCGGGGTGAACGGTGCCGTTGAGTCTGGGCCCGCTGACGCGGCCGCCGAGGATGCGCTGGAAGACGCGAACGCCCCGGGACGTTTGCATCCGGTTGGGCTCATCCAGCTCCACGTCGATGCGGAACACGAAGTCGAGCTTCAGTGGTCCGACTTTCCGCGTATCGGTCTCTGGTGCGACGAACTCTCGCATCGTGTGATTCCTGGTTTCGCGCGGGCCGGGTCACCTTCGGTCGCAGGACCCAACCCGCGGTCCTAGAGCACTTCGTAGTACGTGAAGACGCTGTGGTCGGGATCGGGATAGCGATGCCCGTGGCCGACGAAGACCGTCCGATTCATCCACTCGTGCGGACCTTCCGGAGCGTCGAAGATCGGCGTGAGCCTCATCGTCCTGAGGATCGGTGTCTGCGGATTCGGCGCAGTCGGCGGCAGGGCGTCGCCCGTCTGCGGATCGAACCGACGCATCAGCCCGCGATTGCGGATGTAGATGAGCGCACCGTCCGATGCCTGCAGCATGTAGTGCGCTTCGAATCCCCGGCTGTGGCCGTAATCGGCTCCCGAGCAGGGAACCACGCGACCCTGCAGGCGAGGTCCCCAGACCTCGCCGCCGATCGGCGCCACGTACGAGCGGTGCGTGTGCTCACCGCCGTACGCGGACGCGATGCGGATCCGGTCCCTGAAGAACAGGGAGATCGAGAAGGCCCAGCGGATCGCGATCGGCTCGACCCCGTCGCCCCCTGCGGTGATGATGATCGGCTCCTGTTCCATCGCCTCAGAACTCGTAGCTGACGCCCACCCGGTAGGTACGACCGATCATGTCGTAGTACACGGGATTGGTGACCAGACTCTGCGCGTTCGGCACCGGCGGAGGCTCCTTGTCGAGCAGGTTGTTCGCGACGGCGAAGAACCGCAGGTTGTCCGTCACCTCGTACCCCAGGTTCAGATCGACGTACGTGTACGACGGAATCGTGTTGTCGTTGATCTGGACTCCCGAGGTCCACTCGTTGTTGTAGGTGCCGTGGCCGATGTAGCGGAACTGCGCGTGAACCGATGCCGGTCCGGCCTCCAGACCGATGGCGCTCGTGAACCGGAGCTTCGGCGACGCGCCGGTCGCCAGTCCCACCGCCCGCTTGGAGCCGATCTCGCCCGCGCGATCCACCACGTTGCCGGTGCCCGGATCGACCTTGGCCTGCAGGTTGTAGTTGCCGAGCAGGTTCACGACGAGCGCGCTCTGCACGCCGAACAGCTCGCCCAGCGGGGTCCGCGAAGACAGCGCGAAGTCGAGTCCGCGCAGTTCCACCGAAGCGAGGTTCACGTAGGTCGACTGCGCCTCGATGGGCATGCCTTCGGCGTTGAACGTCAGGAACGTGCAGAACTGCTGCTGTCCGGTGCGGCAGGCATCCGCCACCGCCTGCGTACCGAGCGTGCTGACGAGGCCGCCGACGTCGATCTGGTAGTAGTCGAGCGAGAACTGCACGTTCGGCAGGAACGACGGTCTCCACGAGAAGCCGATCGTGGTGGTATCGGCCTTCTCGGGCTCGAGATACGGGTTGCCCGCCAGGTACGTCGTGACCTGCGGCTGATACGGCGGGTAGCTGATGATGATGGCGTTCGGCGTGCTCCTCGAGTTGAGCTCGTAGATGTTCGGTGCACGGATGTCCCGCGACCGCACGGCTCTCAAGAGCAGCCCGGACGTCGGCTCGTAGGTGACGCCCGCCTTCCACGTCACCTGCGTTCCCGCGGCGGTGCTGTAGTCGGCGACGCGCACGGCGGCGTTGAGGTCCAGAGTGTCTGCCCAGGACGTATCCGCCGCGAGCGGCACCACCGTCTCGAGATGCGCCTCCTTGACGTTGAACTTGCCGGTGAAGCTGCTGGTGTTGTTGGCCTCGTACTGCCCGGCTTCCGAGATCGGATCGGCGAGCGTCACCTGCTCCTCGGTGCGGTACTCGATGCCCGTCGCAATCGAGATCGGACCGGCCCAGGTCTCGAACAGCTGACCGTTGAGGTTGAAGGCGACGACCTGCTGCTCGTAGTCGGTGCTGCCGTGCGTCGTGCCGGTGACGTAGTCGATCGCGGCCTGCGACGGCGAGCCCTCGCCGAACAGATTGATCGGCACGCAGCCGTTGTTCGGATTCGTGAGCGTGGAGCGGCAGACGATCTGACCGGTAGCGGGATTCAGCACCGCGTCTGCGGCCAGTGCGAAGTTCGGCCGGATGCGGTTGCGGAACACGCGCTGCCGATAGCGGTTCTCGCCGTACTGGTAGTAGGCGTCCCACGACCAGCCTTCGAGAGCCGGCAGCGTGCCCTCGAAGCTGAGAACCACGCGATCGGTGCTGTTGCGGACGTCGGACTCCGCAATGCCGATGTCGTAGCTCACGCGGCCGAGATTGAAGCTCTCGATGCCGTTCTCGATCATCACCGTCCGGATCGACTCCGGCAGGAATGCGTTGTCCTGGGCGATTCGGATCGCCGTGTCGCGCGCCGGAAGCGTCGGTCCGCCGCCCGTCGTTGCGGCATGCGAGAGCTCGAGCGCGGCCGTGACGTTGTCGCTGAGCTGGAAGCTCGCGCGCCCGTACCCCGCCACACGTTCGAGCGCCGGTGCGATGGCCGGACCGGTGTTGATGTTGATGCCGGTGTTGCTTCCGCCGACCATGTTCGTCGTGCCGGCGTACTCACCGTACTGGAACGCCATCGGCACACCGCCCGGCCCGAACTGCGTGCCGCGCAGGATGGTGTTGTTGATGATTCCGCCCGGCGTCGACGTCGAGAACTGCACGTTCGGCACGATGAGATTGGCCGGCGTGGCGCCCGCCTGCGGGTTCGCGACGATCTGATAGCCCTTGCGCCCCCAGCCGCGCGTGTAGACGTCGCCGACGCCGTCGTTGTCCACGTAGTCGACCGCGAGCTCCACGTGCCCGCGCCCGTCTGCGAACGCGGTGCCGGCCAGAAAGCCGAGGCGTATCTCCTCGTTGTCACCCGCGGCAGCCTCGCCGTACTGCGTGACGGCCTTGAAACCCTCGAAGTCCTTGCGAAGGATGAGGTTGACCACGCCCGCGACGGCATCCGAGCCCCACTGGGCCGATGCGCCGCCGGTCACGACTTCCGCGCGCTCGAGAAGCAGCGCGGGGATCTGGTTCAGATCGACCTGATAGCCCTCTAGCGAGGTGATCTGCGGAACGAAGCGCTTGCCGTCCACGAGCACCAGCGTTCTCGTGGGACCGAGGCCGCGCAGATCCGCGAGGTTCGCGCCGGGCGAAATCGAACGCACGCCCGTGGTCTGCGGGTTGTTGCTCGCCTGGAACGCCGGAATCTCGTAGAGGACATCCGCGACGTTGGTGGCGCCGCGACGCTCGAGCTGCTCTGCGCCGAGAATCGTCGTTGGAGTCGGTGCCGTGAATCCGGTACGGACCACTCGCGACGCCGTGATCGAGATTTCTTCGAGCTCGACGCCGGCATTCCCCTGCGCACTCCGCTCCTGCGCATGCCCGGTTGTACAGACGCCGATGGACAGGCCGGCACAGAGCGAAATCATGCTCGTGGCAGCGCGGCGCTGCCGGTGAATCGGTTCGCGCTTCATTCCCCTCCCCTTCCGCCGACGGATCCCCACACCCGCCGCGGTCTATAAGCCGAACGATCGGACGAATTGGCATCGCACGAGCGCACCTTCACGTGAGTGGCGGCGAGGAAACGCGGAAGATCCGGGCTCATCACTCGCGCCTGTCCGGCGGGCCTTTCGACCCTCGAGTCGGTGCTCGATCGCGCGACGTGAGGGATGCTGCGTTCGGCTTGCGCTTGAACGCAACGATGCTTTCGGCTAAGGATTGATAACCTCCGGCATATATAGAGCGTGCCCGTGACCTCGATTACGTTCCGTCAGTTGCAGGTATTCGTCGAGGCAGTCGAGGCGGGCAGCTTCCGTGCCTGCGCCGAACGGCTGAACATCTCGCAGGCATCCATCAGCAGCCATATCGCCGCGCTCGAATCTCAGCTCGGCGTGCGGCTGTTCACGCGACAGCGCGGGATGCTCGCGGGACCGACGGCGAAGGGAATCCTGGCCTACCAGGAAGCGAAGATTCTCGTGGAGCGCGGGCGTGACTTCATCGACCGCTTCAAGGCCGAAGGCGGCGAGCGAAGCGCCCGCAAGATCAACATCGGCGCCCACACTTTCCTCGTCAACACCATCGGCTCGGCGCTGGCGGTTTATGCGAGCCAGAACCGCGACATCGAGTTCGGTGTGGAAGTCGGCCCCTTCGAAGTCGTAATCGACAAGATCCGCCGCGAAGAGCTCGACATCGGTTTCGTGTTCTCGTCCGGGCCCGTGCCCGGCGTGGACTCGAAGATGGTCTGGAGCGAGCCCCTCGCGTTCTACGTCGGCTGCGATCACGAGCTCGCGAAGCGCGAGCACCTCACGGCCGCCGAGCTCAACCGGTATCCGCTGATCACCTTTCCCCGGCGCACGCACATGAGATCTCTCATCGACTGGGCGAGGTCGCGGGTCGGCGTCGATGGATGTCCCATTGCGCTCGAAGCGGACAGTTTCACCGTCGTCAACGAGTCGATCGTGCGCGGGCTGGGCTTCGGGTGCCTGTTCAAGCGGCCGCTGCTGGCCTCCCCGTTCCGCGACCGAATGGTCGAGCTGCCGGTGAAGGTTCCTCCGGTGGAAGCGCACCGCGTGATCTCACGCGCGCACCGCGTGGATCGCGCAGTTCACGATTGCGTCGAGTATCTGATCACCAACTCGATGCCCTAGTCCCTTGCGCGGCGGGGTGACCTGCAGTGTGAAGCAGGCTTGCCCTTTGCCCCATATAGACTTCCGGCTATCACTTTTTCAGCCGCAGCCTCGTTGCTCGTGCCGACTCCCTTCCTAAGCTCTGTGAAGGGGCGAGTCTGCGATCGGGGGAGGGGGAGTGCACGTTCGTCGCGCGGGGCTGTTCCGGTGCGTGGATGCGCGGGCGCGGGGAACCGCGACGCTTGCTGCGTTGATCGCGTGCGCATCAGCGATCGCCTCGCAGAACGGTGAATGGCCGAAGCCTCCCGCGTCGGTCGCGCAGGCTACCGAAGCCGTACCCACCGACGAGGATCTCCTCGCGGCCCGGCCGGACGACTGGCTGACGTACAACCGCAGCTTCAGCGCGGACCGCTACTCGCCGCTCGACGAGATCAACACACGCAACGCCCACCGGCTGCAGGTCGCGTGCGTGTTCCAGCTCGGGCACATCGGCAGCTTCGAGACGAGCCCGGTCGTGTTCGGCGGCCGGATGTACGTCACCACCGCGTACAAGACGTTCGCGCTCGACGCCGCAACGTGCAGGCCTCTCTGGTCCCACACATACACGCCGAGCGGTCCGGAGCACATGATCGGCAACCGCGGCGTCGCGCTCTACGACGGCAAGGTCTTCCGCGGCACGAGTGACGCACATCTGCTCGCACTCGATGCCGCGTCCGGCAAGCTGCTCT
>QGVD01000030.1 GCA_003242685.1 Pseudomonadota bacterium
CTGCGGGCGGGGAGGGTAGCGGTGGCGGGATCGCATTGATCTCGAAGTTCCCCCACCGCAGGGAAAGAAACTGATGGCGCCGGTCGACCGGTACCCGCGGCGCGGCGGGGTGGTGGGTGCCGGAGGAGCGCTCGCCCTCGCGGCCACGGCGCCGTTCACGGCCCGGGCGTCCGTGCGCGTGCCGGGTATCGCACTCTACGATCCGCGCAGCGAATCCTCGCAGCGTTTCGCCGCGGCGCTCGCTCGCGCCGGCAGCGTGCCGATCGCGCTCGAGGCCGATCCGGTGCGTCAGTGGTACGCGGGACTGCGCGAGGCGATGCAGCGCCAGGGCAGCGTCGCGGCTCTCACGGACTGGAGCCGCTACCTCGTGCTGCGCGGGCTCGCCGGCGAGCTGCGGCTGCATCCGCGCTTCGAGGCCCGACACCGCTTCGGCCGGGACGGGACCGAGCATCGTCTGCCCGCAACGGTGGTCGCGTCGGCTGGCGATGCTCTCGGTGCGCACGGTCTGTCGGGACCGCAGTGGCCCGAGACGATCGCACGGCTGCTGCTCGAGGGCGCGGGCGGGAAGCGCTCCGGTGAGGCCGTCGTGCACGCCTCCACGCTGCCGGGCACATCGGGAACGTTCTTCAGCTGGATGATCGGCTGAGGACTGCGGACCGTCGGGCCGCGGCTGGATGCACGGACGGCGGTGCGTTCGCGGGCACGGAAAATGCTCTATCCCGGCAGAAACGGCGTTTCTGGAAGCGCCCATGCCCGTTGCCCCCCCGCCGCTGGTCAGCGTCGGCATTCCGGTCTTCAACGGTGAAGCGTACCTCGAGGACGCGATCCGTTCCGTCCTCGGGCAGTCGCTCGACGATCTCGAGCTGATCATCAGCGACAACGCCTCGACGGATCGCACCTCCGAAATCTGCCGCGACTTCGCGAGCAGCGATCCGCGCGTCGTCTACCGCCGCAACCCGCGCAATCTCGGCGCGGCGCCCAATTACAACGCCGTGTACGAAATGGCGCGCGGACGCTATTTCAAGTGGCTGGCGCACGACGATCGGCTGCTGCCCGGTTATCTCGCGGCGACCTCGCGCGCGCTCGAGGAGCAGCCCGACGCAGTGCTCTGCAATACCGTCGTCCGCTACATCGACGCGCGCGGCGAGTACCTCGGTCTCTACGACAGCGGCCTCGGCGCGGCCGCCGATCCCCGTCCTTCGGCGCGATTCGCGAGCCTCGTGCTGCGCTCGCATTCGTGCGTCGACTTCTTCGGACTCATCCGGCGCACGGCGCTCGAACGCTCGCTCCTGCACGCTCCCTTCCACGGAGCCGACCGCGCGCTCCTCGCGCAGCTCGCGCTGCGCGGCCGGATGGTGCAGCTCCGCGAGCCGCTCGTGGAGATGCGCGAGCACGATCGGCGCTACACCCGCGCGCAGGGAAGTGCCCGCGAGCGGCAGAGCTGGCACGATACCTCACGCGCGGGTCGCCCGTCGCTGCCGACCTGGCGGCTGTATGCGGAGTACGTGCGCATGGTGTCGCGCGAGCCACTGCCGGCCGCCGAGCGCGCGCGCTGCTTCGCGGTGCTGGCCGCCTGGTGGGCCGTCAACTGGAACGCGGCACGCGCGCTGGTCGATCTCGCGTCGCTCGTCGTGCCCGATGCAGTCGGAAGAGCCGAGCGGCTCAAGACACGCCTGTTCGGCCCGGCACCCGGACATCTGTCGAGGAATCAGCCGCGATGAACGTTGCCGCTGCAGTGGAAGACGTCGCAGCCTGTCCCGACCCGGACGACGAGGCGCTGCGCATCCTGATGGTTGCGGCCTGTCCGCTGCCGGCACGCCGCGGGACGCCGCTGCGTGTCGAACGGCTCGCCGGCGCACTCGACGCGCGAGGCCATCACGTCGAGCTCGTGACCTATCACGTCGTCGAGGACGACGCCCCGCTTCCCGTGCCGGTGCACAGAATCTTCGCGGCGCGCCGGCGGCGCATGGAGCCGGGGCCTCACCTCGACAAGCTGTTCTTCTACGACCCGATCCTCGCGTGGAAGCTGCGGCGTCTGCTCGCGCGTGCGCCCTGGGACGTGCTCTATGCCCATCACTTCGAGGGACTGCTCGCGGCACTCGCGGCTCGCGGCCGGCGGCGGATCCCGATCGTGTACGACGCGCACACGATGCTGAGCTCGGAGCTGCCCTCGTACGGTCCATCCGCGCTGCAGCCCATCGTGCGCAGGCTCGGAGGGTGGCTCGACGGCGCCATTCCGAGCCTCGCCGACCACGTCGTGACCGTGACCACCGACATCCAGTCGGCGCTCATCGAGCGGCACGGCATCGCGCCCGAGCGCATCACGCTGATCCGCAACGGCGTGGAGACGCGGCACTTCGCCTCGACGACCGGAGGCGAGGGACGCGATCCGTTCCGGCTCATATACACGGGCACGCTCGCGCCGTATCAGGACATCGATCTGCTGCTCCGCGTCTTCGCGCGCGTTCACCGGCTGCGGCCAGAGCTTCGGCTCCACATCGCCGCGAGCACACCGTTCGGGCCCTACGAGGAGCAGGCCCGCTCGCTCGGCATCCGGGACGCGATCGAGGTCGTGCCCGACGACTTCCAGACGCTGCCCGCACGGCTCGCGAGTGCCGCGATGGCGCTGCTGCCGCGGACGAAGTGCGACGGAATCCCGCAGAAACTGCTCAACTACATGGCATCCGGCACGCCGGTGGTCGCGAGTGCCGGCTCGGCGAAGGTGCTCGAGCACGAGCGTACCGGTCTCGTCGTTCCCGACGGGGACGTCGAGGCGTTCGCCCGCGCCATCCTGCGCCTGCTCGACGCGCCGGACTTCGCCAGGCAGCTCGGCGAAGCCGCCCGTGCCTTCGTGCTCGCGAACTGCACGTGGGAGACGGCTGCCGAGCGCGCGGAGCAGGCGTGCCGGCAGGTGATCCAGCGCACCCGTCAGACGGAAGGCGAGGCTGCGGCGAAGCGCGTCACGTCCTGAGCGTGCCGGCGTCGCATCCCGTCGCCGCAGCGCGCGGGATCGCCGTGGCCGCGGGCAGATCCCGCGCGTCGTCGAGCCCGGCGAGCGGCACGAGGCGCGGCCTCAGTCCGAGCTCCTCGAGTATGCGGCGGATCTCCTCCGTATAGATCGGGTTCATGACGTACACGAGCTCGGGTCGGATCTGCTGCAGCGCCCCGGGTCCGACGATCTCGTGCCCGCTGCCGGCCAGGAACTTGCCGTGCTTGTGGGGATTGATGTCCACGACCGCATCGAGCTCCTCGCCGAGCCCGAGCGCACTGATGAAGGACACACCCTTCGAGCCCGAGCCCCAGATGGCGAGTCGACCGCCCGCCTGCTTGTGGGCGCACACCTCGCGGGCGAGCATCTCCGTGTAGCGCGCCACGCGATCGGCGAAACGCTCGACGAGCGCCTCGATTCGCTCGAGATCGTCCTCCGCGGCGAACGCCGCTTCGGTCGGACCCGCTGCCGCACGCGCCTCGATGATCAGGTACTGCCCGTCGTAGACCTTGTAGAGATCGAGCAGCTCGAAGCCGGTCGCGCGGAACAGCCGTGCGAGCGAGCCGCGCGTGAAGTAGCTGCAGTGCTCGTAGTACACGTCCCAGAACGCGCCTTCCTCGAGCACGCGCTCGGTGTCGGGCAGCTCGAAGCTCACGGCCACTTCGCGGCGGTCGCCGATCGTGCTGCGGATCAGCCGCATGAACTCGCGCACCGGCCCGATGTGCTCGAGCGTGTGGCGGCAGCAGATGTAGTCGGCCTGCAGATGCGCGTAGCGCGGCCCGTAGAAGTCGCGGATGAACTCGATGCGCGAAGCCGCCTCGCTCCTCGTGCGCTCGGGGCGGTAGCTGGGATCGAGACCGATGCCGCGGCAGCCGCTGCGTTCGCACAGCATCACGAGGAACTCCCCCTTGCCGCAGCCGATCTCGAGCGCGGTCCTGCCGGGCCCGAGACCGAAGCGGGCGATCTGGTCGTCGCAGAGCTCGCGCAGGAACTCGAGGAACCGCGGCGAGTAGGCCTGCGTCTCCTCGTATGCGGCCGAGTAGCGCGTGAGGGACGCGTCGAACGCCCGGTTCTGAATGAAGCCGCAGCCGCGGCAGAAGACGATGTCGAGCTCGCCGCGCGGGAAGGCGAGCGCCTCCCGGCGCGTGTCGAACATCAGGCAGCTGTGGGCGGGGACGCGAGGTACGCGATAGAAGGGCTTCAGATCCGACCCGCCGCACGCCTGGCACACGAACGACACGTGCGAGCCCTCAGATCACCGTCGGAGTGGGGATCGGCACGATGAAACGCCCGCCGCGCCGAGCGTGCTCGGACTGCTGCGCCATGATCTCGTCCCTGAAGTTCCAGGGCAGTATCAGCAGGTAGTCCGGCTTCGACTCGCGGATGCGCTCGGGCGGCACGATCGGCAGGCGTACGCCCGGGATCCACCGTCCCTGCTTGAACGGATTGCGGTCGGCGACGAAGTCGAGCGTCTCCGGTCCGATGCCGACGCAGTTGAGCAGGATCGTGCCCTTGGCAGCCGCGCCGTAGCCGGCGATGCGCGCACCGCTCGCCTTCAGATCGGCGAGCAGGCGCGCGAGCGAGTCGCGGATGTCCTGCACCTTCCGCGCGAACTGCCGGTAATAGGCGAGCTCGTGCATGCCGCGCGCGCGCTCCTCGGCGAGGTGGCGCGTCACGGAATCGTCCGGCTCGCCGCGATGGCGCACGAAGATGCGCAGCGATCCGCCGTGGATCGGCAGCGGCTCGACGCGCACGAGCTCGAGCCCGTGGCGGCGGAACAGCGCCTGCAGCGCGGTGACGGAGAAGTAGCACAGGTGCTCGTGATAGATGGTGTCGAACTCCCCGTGCTCGATGAGCTCGCGCACGTACGGCACCTCGATCACCGCGGTGCCTTCGGGCTTGAGCAGCAGCGCGATTCCGGCGACGAAGCCGTTCGTGTCCGCCACGTGCGCGAGCACGTTGTTGGCGTGGATCACGTCCGCGCGCACGCCTTCGGCCACGAGCAGCCGCGCGTACTCGAGGCCGAAGAAGGCGCACCGCGTGTCGATGCCTTTCTCGCGGGCCGCCGCCACGGGCGCGGGCGCGGGATCGATGCCGAGCACCGGAATGCCGCGCCGCGCGTAGAACTGAAGGAGATAGCCGTCGTTGCTCGCGAGCTCCACCGCGAGGCTCCCGGGTCCGAGCCCGAGCTCCTCGATGCGCGCCGCAACGTTCTCCTCCGCGTTGCGCACCACGGTGTCGCTCACCGAGGAAAAGTACGGATAGTCCGCTCCGAAGAGCTCCTCGGGCGGCACCGTCTCCAGGATCTGCACGAGCGTGCAGCGGTTGCAGAACGCGACGTCGAGCGGATAGCGCCGCTCGGGCTCGCCGAGCTGCTCGGTCGTGAGAAAGCCGTCAGAGAGGGGCAGATCCCCGAGCGACAGGAACACGTCCAGCGTGTCCGCGCCGCAGGAACGGCAGAGTGTCTCGGTGCGGCTCACGCGACGGCACCCCCGAGATGGACGGCGGACCGGCCGTGCGGCTGGACCGGCCGTGTCCAGACGAGTGCGCCATCGAGCAGGCCTTTCTCCTGCAGGTCACGCACGTGCCGCAGACGGATGAAACGGCCGCTCAGGAACTGCTCGAGATCGACACGATGCCGAGTGAACGCGTCGTACACTTCCTCGATGCCGCGGCGTACGGTCCACTGCGGCTCGAAGTCCGGCAGACGCCTGCGCAGCTTCTCGCAGCTCACGCGGTAGTTGCGCTTGTCGGGGCTCGAGCCCGGGGCGAACGTGACACGCGCGCCCGGCACGACTTCCGCCACCATCTGCGCCACCTCGCGCACGCGATAGTTCTCGCGGGTCGAACCGACGTTGAACGCCTCGTTGTGCACCAGCTCGCGCGGCGCTTCCAGGACCGCGACGAAGGCGCGTGCGATGTCCTCGATGTGGACGAGCGGGCGCCACGGCATGCCGTCGCTCTTGATGAGGACTTCGCCGGTGGTGACCGCGTAGCCGACGAGATTGTTCACCACCAGATCGCCGCGCAGCCGCCGCGAGACGCCGAAGGCGGTGGCGCTGCGCAGAAAGGTCGGGCTGAAATGCTCGTCCGCGAGCTGCGCGACGTCGCGCTCCACCCAGACCTTGCTCTCCGCGTAGGGCGTCACGGGCCGCAGCGGCGCCGTCTCGTCGAGGAAGTCGTCGCCGGAGGCGCCGTAGTTGCTGCACGAGCTCGAGAACACGAAGCGCTTCACGCCGGCTTCACGCGCGAGCCGCGCCAGGCGCACCGAGGCCTCGTGATTGATCGAATAGGTGGTCTCGGGAGCGAGGTCACCCAGCGGGTCGTTCGAGATGCCCGCGAGGTGCAGCACGGCGTCGAAGCCCTCGAGGTGCTCGACCTGCACGTCGCGCAGGTCCATGCGCAGCGTGGGGATCGAGGAGGAAGACTCCCCGTCGAACCCGCAGTCCTCGAACAGAAAGCTGTCGAGGCCGGTCACCTCGTGACCGCGCTCGAGCAGCATGGGAACGAGCACGTGACCGATGTATCCGTCGTGTCCGGTGACGAGCACCCGCATCCTGCGTTTCATGACCACGTCTTCCAGGGAGCCTTGCCGCTCTCCCACAGTGATTCGAGATAGACCTTGTCCCGCAGTGTGTCCATGCACTGCCAGAACCCCTCGTGGCGGTACGCCATGAGCTGCCCGTCACGAGCGAGATTCTCGAGCGGCTCGCGCTCGAACAGCGTGTCGTCGCCTTCGATGTAGTCGAACACGCCCGGCTCGAGGACGAAGAACGCGCCGTTGATCCAGCCTTCCGCGAGCTGCGCCTTCTCGGCGAACTCCACGACGCGGTCGCCGTCGAGCGCGAGGCGTCCGAAACGGGCCGGGGGACGCACGGCGGTGACGGTGGCGAGGCGTCCGTGGCTCCTGTGGAAGGCGAGCAGCTTGTGCAGGTCGACGGTAGAAACGCCATCGCCCCAGGTCAGCATGAACGTCGAGTCGCCCAGGTGCGGCGCCAGCCGCTTGATGCGTCCGCCGGTGTTCGTGTGCAGGCCCGTGTCGATCAGATCGACCGTCCAGTCGGGCGCGCTTCCGTTGCGCGTCTCGATCCTGCCGTCGGCGAGGCGCACGCGCATGTCCGAATGCAGCGCACAGTAGTCGGCCATGTAGCGCTTGATCTGCTCTCCCTTGTAGCCGAGCGCGATGACGAATTCCTTAAAGCCATAGCTGTAGTAATGCATCATGATGTGCCAGAGGATCGGCCTGCCGCCGATCTCGACCATCGGTTTGGGTTTCGAGACCGTTTCTTCCGAGAGGCGCGAGCCGACACCGCCAGCGAGAATGCCGACCTTCATCTCGAGTCACTCCTGTTGCGCCATGCTGTGTGCCCGGGACGGATGGTTCGTGTGGCAGAAGCTGGAAGTGTTGCTACCCGGTAGCGAGGCGTACGCAAGTTGCGTGCCCGGTCCGGCGCATCGCTCCCGGCACGGTACGTGCAAGTGAGTGCCGGCATACACTCGAAATAACAGCCGCTCAGATCCCTGCCGATGAATCTCGTCCGCGCACTCGCGACCAACATGGCGATCGGGACCGCAGGGAAGGTGGTCACGACGCTCATCGGCCTGCTGACCATCGCCGTGCTCACGCGGCATCTCGGCCCGACGGAGTTCGGCTACTACCGCACCGTCCTCACCTTCGTGAGTTTCGCGTGCATCCTGGCCGATCTCGGGCTGTACTTCGTGGTGTTGCGCGAGATCTCCCGGCCGGACGCGGACGTGCCGCGGGTGCTCGGCGCCGCGCTGCTCCTCAGGCTGCTCGGCACGGGCAGCGTGCTGTTCGCGAGCGCGTGCGTCGCCCTGCTGCTGCCGTACGACGGCGTCGTGCAGCGGGGCATGTTCCTCGGTGCGCTGATGTACACCGCCTATCAGGGCACGGAGCTCCTGGCGGCGGTCTTCCAGATGCGTCTGCGCCAGGGGCGCTACGTCTTCGCGGAGATCGCGGGTATGCTCCTCGCGCTCGTCGCGATGCTCGGGCTCGCGTGGGTCGGGGCCGGTTTCATCCCGATGCTCGCCGCAACCGTGGTCGGGACGCTGATCACCTTCCTGCTGACCTGGCGCTTCGCGCGCGGCCTGCAGCCGTTCCGTCTCACGCTCGATCTGCCGCTGTGGCGCACGTTCGTCGCGGCGGGACTGCCGCTCGCCGCTTCCCACGCGCTCGGCATCGCGATCCTGCGCGGCGACATTCTGGTGCTCTCGCTGCTGCGTCCGGCCGACGAGGTCGGCATCTATGGCGTGCCGGCCAAGATGTTCGAGATCACGGCGGCGCTGCCGTTCATGTTCGCGGGTTTCATGCTGCCCGTGCTGACCGCGGCCGCCGCGGGGCGGGACCGGGCTGCATTCGCACGTTCGCTCAGCGACGCGCTCGCGGCGGTGCTCATGTACGGTCTCGCCGTGATCCTGGTGTTCGCCTTCTCCGGCCGCGAAGTGATCCGCCTGATCGCGGGCGAAGCGTTCGTCGCTGGCGCGCCGGCGCTCGCGGTCCTCGCATTCGCCATGGCGTGCAACGGGATCTCGAGCGTGCTGCGCTTCGCGCTGGTGTCGCTCGAGCGTCCGCGCGCCGTGCTGCTGTCCGATGCGCTGGGGTTCGTGGTCGCGGCACTCGCCTATCCGGTGCTCATCTCCCTCCATTCACTGCTCGGCGCCGCGCTGGCACGCCTCCTTGCCGAGTGCGCTCTGCTCGCGGGAATGACTTTCGGCCTTCGGCGTGCGGGATACGCAGTGGGCCTGCCGCCGCAGACCGCACCCGCGGCCATGGCTGCCGCGGTCGCCATCGCGACCTCCATCCTGCTGCGCCGGCTCGAGGTGCACTGGAGCGTCGATCTCACGGTGCCGTGCATCGTCTTCCTGGGACTGCTGGTGCTGCTCGGCGCGGTACCGCGTACCGTGCTGGAGGCGATCACGAGAGGCGGTCAGGCACGGGCCACCTGATGCACCGGGATGGCACTCACGCGGTGCCTGCGGTGAGCTCGAAGTAGACGCCTTCCAGACGCTCGGTCACCCGATCCCATCCGAAATGGGCCTCGGCCCGCTCGCGGGCGCGCCGTCCCATGTGCGCGGCACGGTCGGGATCGCGCACGAGCTCGTGCATCGCCTGCGCGAGCCCGGCTGGATCGGCGCGGTCCACGAGCAGACCGCATTCCTCGCCGCCGATGACGTCGGGGATGGCGCCCGCGCGAGTGCCTATGCAGGGGAGCCCGCTGGCCATCGCTTCGACGAGCGGCAGCCCGAAGGGCTCGTGCATGACCGACGGAAACACGAGCGCATGGGATGCTCGGTATACATCCGGCAGGTCGCTCTGCGCGAGCGCTCCGCGGAAGCGGACGCGCGGCGCTGCGGCCTCCGAGAGCTCGCTCCGCAGCGCGTTCGTGTATCCGGTGCGCGCCTCGAGCACCTGACGGCGCATGCGCTCGAGCGCGTTGCGTCCGTAGAAGCGCGCGAGCGTGGCGAGCGGGGCATCCGCGTCCATCATCCGGATCTGCGCATAGGGCAGAAGGCCGGCCGGTCCGACGATCTCGAGCACCGCATCCACCTCTTGCTTCACGAGGCGGTCGAAGGCCTCGACGAGCACGTGCACGCCCTTCTCGGGCGAGACCCGGCCGACGTACAGAAAGCGGAACGGCCCCGGCGGTGGTCGGTCTGCCGGACGGAAGTGTTCGAGATCGACTCCGTTGCCGATTGCCCGGATCAACGGAGCGCCCTGCCCGAAACTCGCGCGCAGACGGCGTGCGACGAACTCGCTGCACGTGACGACCGCATCCGCGTGAGCGAGCAGGCGTGCGGTGCGTGCGAGCGGGAGCGAGGCGAGCGCCGCATCGTGCACGTGCAGCACCAGCCGGGCGCGCGGCACGGCGCGACGCAGCGCGGGCAGCCACGCGGCGGTGGTCTGCAAATGGACCACGTCGGGCTGCTCGCGTTCGAGGAGCCTGGCAACGGCGTGCGCGTACTCGGCGAAGTACATGCGGGACGCCGGATAGGGCAGGCCGCGACCGAGCACGTCGCTCGCGATCTCGACGGCCTTGTGCAGGGTGCGGAACGCGAACGGGATCCGGCGGATGCGGATGCCGTGCTCCGCCGACTCCTCGAGGACCTGTCCCGGAGCGCGCGGGGCGCAGACCAGCACCTCGTGCCGGCGCGCGATCCGCCGCGCGAGCGCCCACGTGACGATCGCCACGGAGCCGTGCTGCGAGCCGGATGCTCGAATCGCGTCCCGCGGCTGACTGACGAATGCGATGCGGATGATTCGTTTCACTCGCGCTCGCGAGCCCCCCGTACCAGGCGTGCCGCCGCGGCGACGATACGTCGCAGCGAGCGCGAGTGCCGCTTGCCGTCGACGAGCGTCACATCGCCGATCCCCGCGAGCGTGTGCAGGCCGTCGGGCCACGGACCGGCAGGATCCGGCCGCAGCACGCGCACCGTCTCTTCGTGGAACTCGGTGGGCGTGAGCCGCACGACGCGATTGATCGCCACGCCGCCGCCATAGGTTCTCGAGCAGTCCTGCGCCGGACGGTACAGCTCTCCATCGTGGACGAACGGCGGCCCGGCGGGACGCGCGGAGCGCAGGTCGCATTTCACGGGGTTCATTGCATGCGGTTCCCAGGGACCGAACAGATCCGGGGCGTGGAACACGTAGAGCTTCGTCGTGTCCTGATCCCGGCGATCGCCGGCGAACATCCACCACCGTCCCGACCAGCGCAGGAGAGTGGCATCCGATCCCGCGAAGTCAGGCAGCAGCACACGATCCGGCTCGAGTCTCTTCAGGGACGGATCCGTCCTGAAGAGCTGCACCCGTCCGAGCGCACCGATCTCCGGCACGACGTACGTGGCGCCCTCGTGCTGCACGATGAAAGGGTAGGACGTGTGCACCGGCAGTCTCAGGACTTCCGTCGGCGGACTGCACGTGCCGTCCGGGCCGATCTCGATGCGGACGATCGTTCCGCGGCCTTCCCGATCGAGCACGCGTTCCGCGAGCACCAGCAGCGTGCCATCCGCGCGCTGGACTCCGAACGGATCCGCGAGATAGCCGTCCGGGAGCGGCGCGCACCAGCGGATCTCCCGCGCGTCGAAGTGTTCGAGGCAGTGGTGGACCGGACGGGGAATGACGCCGATGCACCACTCGGCCTCCTGGGCGTCCTGCATGACGCGCGCGACCATGTTCCGCAGAGAGGCGAGCGGCACGGCCGCGCGGAGCACGCTCGTGTCGATGCCCGACGGACTGCGAGCGGCGAGCGGAGAGCGCGTGCCGGCCGGGAGTGAACCACCCAGCAGCCGGGCGATGGCGCGTGCCGGCCAGGTGCTCAAGGCTGCACGGATGCGTGCCCGGCTCGCATTCAGAGAGTGCGGCACCAGTCGGAACACGCCTTCCTCGAGCACCTGCGGGGGCTGTCCCTCCAGCGAAGCGACGAGCTGAACCTGCAGAGCGAGGCGGCACTCGACGTGCGCCCGCAGTGCCAGGTGCTCCCATCCGTCGCCGCACGCGTCGACGAAACTCCAGCATCCGAACCCGGTGCGCGCGCGGTCCGGCGACGGTGCACCGAGGTCGACGATCAGGTCGGCCGGTTCCGCATCCGATTCCACGACGCGAACGGCCGACAGGCGAGCGAGGCTCTCCATGCACCGCCGTGCCCAGCCGTCGTCGTCGCGGCGCGGACGGCGCACGTGCACGCGCAGAGGCAATGCGAAGTCCGGTACAGTGTCGGGTCGTGCAGCCGCCAGGCAGTCGTGCATGCGTGTGCCCAGGTGCATCTGCCGATGAGGGGGTGCCCGTGACCGCCACGGAGATACCGGCGGTCTCGATGTCTGCACCATCATAGCGGCGAAGCGGGCATGCGTCGCGGTTCTGCACGCCTGCCCCGGGTGCGCACGCCGACGCGCGAAGGGCGGTAGCCCCTGCGGCGGTGCGTGTACACTTCCCGAGTTCTTCGACAGGAGCATGCGGTGGCAGAGATCGTGACTCCCTCCGTCCGTCATCCGGACAGACTTTTCATCGGCGGTCAGTGGGTCGAGCCCGCTGTGCCTGCGTACATCGAAGTCATCTCGCCGAACACGGAAGAGGTCGTCGCGCGTGTGGCGGAGGCGCGCGCCGCCGACATGGATGCGGCAGTCGCGGCCGCGCGCCGCGCGTTCGACGAAGGGCCATGGCCGCGCATGCGCCCTGCCGAGCGCGCGCGATACCTCAGCGCCATGGCGGAGAAGCTCGCCGCACGCTCCCGCGAGCTCGAATCCGCCTGGACGCTGCAGATGGGTGGTCTCGTGACGATGGCACCGTTCGTCGTGGGACCGGGTACTCAGGCTTTCTCGCAGGCGGCCGCGCTCGCCGAGAGCTTCGAGTTCGAGAAGCGCGTGCATTCCGACGTCGCGCCCTGCGCGCTGATCGTGCGCGAGCCCGTCGGCGTCGTCGCGGCGATCGCGCCCTGGAACGCGCCGTACGCGATCATGGCCAACAAGGTGGCGCCGGCGCTGCTCGCAGGATGCACGGTGATCATGAAGCCGGCCCCAGAGACGCCGCTCGAGGCCTACATCATCGCCGAGTGTGCCGAGGCGGTGGGCCTGCCGCCCGGCGTGCTCAATCTCGTGCCCGCGCATCGCGAGGCGGCCGATCATCTCGTCTGCAATCCCGGCGTGGACAAGGTGGCGTTCACCGGCTCGACGGCGGCGGGCCGGCGCATCGCCAGCGTCTGCGGCTCGCGGATCGCGCGCTGCACTCTCGAGCTCGGCGGCAAATCCGCGGCGATCCTGCTCGACGACATGCCGACCGAGGAAGCGGCGCAGATCCTCACGCAGACCATCACGGTCATGACGGGACAGGTGTGCGCCATGCTCTCGCGCGCCATCGTGCCGCGTAAGCGCCACGACGAGCTCGCGGAGGCGATCGCGCAGGCGATGCAGAAGGTGAAGATCGGCTACTCCACCGATCCCGAGACGCAGATGGGACCGCTCGCGATGAAGCGGCAGCTCGAGCGTGTGGAGAGCTACATCGAGAAGGGCAAGGCGGAAGGCGCGACGCTCGTCACCGGAGGGCGCCGTCCCCCGCACCTGAAGCGCGGCTACTTCATCGAGCCGACGCTGTTCGCGAACGTGGACAATCGCTCGACCATCGCTCAGGAAGAGATCTTCGGCCCGGTTCTGTGCCTGATTCCGGCGGAGGACATCGACGACGCGGTGAGGCTCGCGAACGACACGATCTACGGTCTCAACGGCGCGGTGCTGACACACGACGCGCAGGCCGCCTATGAGATCGCGCGCCGCATCCGCTCGGGCAACTTCGCTCAGAACTCGATGAGGGCCGATTTCTCGCTGCCTTTCGGCGGATTCAAGCAGTCCGGCTGCGGCCGCGAGGGCGGGGCGGAAGGACTCATGGGATATCTCGAGACCAAGACGATACTGCTCGACGCCGTGCCCGCGCAGTTGAGCTGAAACGGCACCCATGACCATCGACGAGGTGCTCGACGAACGGCCGCTCACGCGGCTGCAGCTGCGGGTGGTGCTGCTCTGCGCCCTCGTCGTGTTCATCGACGGCTACGACCTGCAGGCGCTCGCGCTCGCGGTGCCGTCGCTGTCCGGGGAGTGGGGGACTCCGCCACAGGCCTTCGGCATCGCACTCTCGGCTTCCATGCTCGGGCTCGGACTCGGCTCCGCGTTCCTCGCGCCGCTCGGAGACCGCTGGGGACGCAAGCCGGTGCTGATCGGCTGTCTGACGCTGATCGGTGTCACGACGCTCGCCACGACGCTCGCGAGCGATCCGTTCGAGCTCGCGGTGTGGCGCGTGCTGACGGGTGTCGGACTCGGCGCCTGTCAGGCCAATGCGACCGCGCTCACCTCCGAGTACGCGCCCGTGCGCCGGCGTGCATCGTTGATGACGCTCATGGGTTGCAACGTTGCGCTGGGCGGCGTCGTCGCGGCGTTCACCGCGCCCTGGGTCATTCAGTGGGCCGGCTGGCAGGGCATCTTCCTCGTCGGCGGCACGGTCCCGCTCGTACTCGCGCTGGTCGTGCTGCTCTTCGTGCCCGAGTCGATCCGCATGCTCGGCATGCGCCGGCCGGACGATCCACGCATCGCCGCGATCCTGCGCAGGCTCGCGCCGGACATCGATCCGGCGACGGTGCGCCCGTCGCAGGCAGCGGGGCTCTCCGGCCGTTCGGAATCGCCGCTCGGTCTGATCCGCCAGCTCCTGAGTCCGCCGTTCACCGAGCGGACACTGCGGCTGTGGCTGGTGTACGGCTTCAGCGCGTTCCTCATGTACCTCGTGATCAACTGGCTGCCCGTGCTGCTCGACAGTGCCGGCTGGGCGCGCAGCGACGCACTGCGCGGCATCGCTCTCGTGCAGTTCGGCGGAATCGGGGGTTCGCTGATCCTCGCCTGGCTGCTCGATCGCGGTTACCCGATCGGCGCGCTCACGGGCGCGTACACGGTCGCGGCGCTCGCGACGCTCGCGTTCGTCACGCTGCCGCCGAGCGGGCTGCTCTGGTCGATTCTGCTCACGTTGATCGGTGCGTGCCTCGCGGGCTCGATGCTCGCGATCTTCGCGCTGGGTGCACTGTTCTATCCCGCATCGCTGCGCGCCACGGGAATCGGCTGGGCTGCAGCGGTCGCGCGCGTCGGCGGCGTGCTCGGGCCGCTCGCGGGTGCCTGGGTGCTGGCGCTCGGTGTGCCCGCGGCGGAGATCTTCGGACTGCTCGCGATTCCCGCGTTCGCGACGGCGCTGATCGCCTTCAGCATGCGCGGGCTGGTGCGGCGTCTCACTGCCGCCGAAGCGGCTGCGCTCGCATCGCCCGCAGCGGCTTCAGGCATGGCAGGAAGAGAGCCGGGCTGAAGACGGGTGGCTAGGGCCGTCGGCTGTCCGCGGCCAGACGGTCGAGCACGCGCGCGACGAGCCGGTCGCAGCTCGAGCCGAGGAAGGGGAATGCCTTCTGCGCGGTTGCGTCGATGCGCCGGCTCAGATACTCGCGCAGCAGGAGCCGTGCGCGGTGATCGCGCGTCTTCACCGTCGCGGGCGGAATGTCCAGGTACTCCGCGGTTTCCTGAACCGACAGCCCTTCGATCTCGCGCAGCATGAAGACGCTCCTGAAGGGCACCGGCAGCGCCTTCACGGCCGACTCCAGCAGCCGCTGCAGCTCCTCTCCGGCAACCGCATTCTCGGGATCGGCGTGGACGGATTCGATTTCGAGCGGCATGCGGATGTCGTCCGCGTCGGTGTATCCGGAGCCGGTCAGGTCCGACTCGAGCGCGAGCAGCTGGCCACGCGCCTCGCGTGCGCGCAGGTGATCGATCGCCTGGTTGCGCACGATGCGGGCGAGCCATGATCCCAGTCCCGAGCGTCCGGCAAAGCTCTCGAGCCGGTAGTACGCGCGCACGTAGCTGTCCTGGAGCACGTCCTCGGCCTCGGCGGCGTCGCCGACGATGCTGACGGCCAGCCGGAAGAGCCGCTGGTTGTAGCGGCGCATGATCCGCTCGAACGCCGAGACATCGCCCCTTACGGCCTGCTGCACGAGCGCAAGCTCGTCGGCTTCGCCGCCGGCAAGGGATTCCGCACGGTCGCTCATGGCCTCACGTCCACTCGGAAACGAGGGCTTCTCAGAAGAAGAAGACGGAACGAACCGGCTCGGGGTTCCGGCGGGAACCCCGGAATCGGCGCATCCGTCACCGGAGCGTGCGGACTCAACGGATTCGCAAGGAGACCCGTCATGAGCGCTCGTGTCAGCATCGCCGGTCATCCGATCCATCCCATGCTGGTGTCGATTCCCATCGGCTTGTGGATCTTCTCTCTCGTCGCGGATCTCGTCTTCCTGCGCACCGGGGATTCACAGTGGCAGTCCGCGTCGTTCCTCACGCTCGCGGGCGGCATCGTCGGTGCGCTGCTCGCGGCGGTTCCAGGCCTCTTCGACCTCCTCGGGCTCGAGGACCAGCGTGCGCGGCGCATCGGTGCGATGCACATGGGCCTCAATCTCCTCATCGTCGCCGCGATGGCCGTCAACGTGTGGCTTCGCACGCGCGGGACGCCGGCATCCGCTCTGCCGTACGTGATCTCCGCGATGGCCGTCGTCGCGTTGCTCGTATCCGGCTGGCTCGGCGGTCATCTCGTGCACGTGCTCGGAGTGACGCAGCCGAAAGACGCTCGCGTAGGGCACCGCGCAGGGGAGGGCTCGCCGCGACGCGCCACTTGACAGCGGGCTGGTAGGGCGGGGCATGATGCGCGGCGGGGAAAACAACAATAACAATCGCCTCGACAACAACAATAATGAAGAATCCAGCTCCCGTTCTCGCATCGTTCCTCGCCTTCGTTCTGACTTCCGGCACCGCCCCGAGCGCACAGGCGCGCGAGGGCACGCTCGAGCTCCCCGAATACATCGGCGATCTCGAGTTCGACGGAGAATATGTCTTCAAGGATCCTCGGCTCGGCCGGTCCTATCTCTACGGCGCGCCGTGGCTGTCGCTCGTGATCTACGTGTACGACGACGGGGTGGAGCACATTCCGGACGGCGCGAACTCGGACGTGGTGAACGCGCAGTTCGAGCGCGCGATCCGCGAGATCCGCTCCCAGCCGGTGTACGAGAACGTCGAGCTGCTGTCCGAGGGCAGCGTGCAGCTCGGCTCGGGCAGCAGCGCGCTCGATGCGCGCGAGGCCGTCTTCACGCTTCGGACCGAAGGCGGGGAGGCGAAGTCCTATCTCTGGATCACCGGTTACGGCGGGCTCATCTACAAGGTCCGCTTCACCGCGAGCCACATCCGCGAGCAGGACGGGCGCATCAATCGCGGTGAGATCCTCGAGGCCGTCGGCGAGAGCATCCGCCGCGCGCACGAGGCGCGGCCGATCCGCCAGGCGAGCAACCTGACGGATTCGCCGGTCGGGAGCTGATCCGCTCGCGACGCGCCTGCGCGCGGCACGCGTGCCGCGGCGCTACACTGTGCTCACCCTTTCCTCGAGCGTGAGCACGTCGAACCATGTCCGAAACGAGCTACGTCTTCCCTCCGCCGTCCGTTCCTGCGGCATCCGTGCGTGGAGGCGGCAGATACCCGGTGCGGCGCATCTTCTGCGTCGGCCGCAACTACCTCGAGCACGCGCGCGAGATGGATCTGGGCGCGGATGTCCGGGAGCCGCCCTTCTACTTCACCAAGTTCGCGGTCGCGCTCACGCCTTCCGGCTCGCGCATCGCCTATCCGCCGGGCACCGAGAACTTCCACTACGAGATGGAGCTCGTCGTGGCGCTCGGCGCGCCCGCGTTCGAGGTGGCGCCCGGCGATGCGCTCGCGTGCGTGTACGGTTACGCCTGCGGGCTCGACATGACGCGGCGCGACCTGCAGGCGAAGGCACGCGAGAAGAGCCGTCCCTGGGATCTCAGCAAGTCCTTCGAGCAGAGTGCCGTGCTCTCCGAGATCGTTCCGGCATCGCTGATCGGTCACCCGGCGCGCGGGACGATCACGCTCGCCGTGAACGGCACGGTGCGGCAGCGCGCGGACATCGCCGACATGATCTGGTCCGTGCCGGAGATCGTCGCGAATCTCTCGCGCTTCTATCACCTCGGGCCCGGCGACCTCATCTACACGGGCACGCCGGCCGGCGTCGGCGCGGTACGCCCGGGTGACCGGCTGGAAGGTTCCATCGAAGGCGTCGGCACCATCGAGGCGGTCATCGTCGAGCCGCAGTGATCATGACGGTCGAGCTGATCGCCTGCATCGACGTCGACGATCTCGACCGTGCGACGGACTTCTACTGCCGCGCGCTCGAGCTCGAGGTGAACCGTCGCTTCGGCGACGCGGTCGTCGAGCTCAAGGGTGCTTCGGCGACGATCCATCTGCTCGCGAAACCGGCGGGAAGCACACCCGCGGCCGGGACGGCGCAGCGGCGGGAATACACGCGTCACTGGACGCCCGTGCACCTTGATTTCGTCGTGCCCGACGTCGATGCCGCGGTTGCGCGGGCACAGGCAGCCGGCGCGCACCTCGAAGGCGCAATCCGCGCGCATCGCTGGGGACGCATCGCGCAGCTCGCAGATCCCTTCGGTCATGGTTTCTGTCTGATCCAGTTCCTGAACCGCGGCTACGACGAGATCGCGACGCCTGTCGATTGATGCCATGCAGTGGATTCTGACGCGCGCCTTCGGCCACCCCACGGGTCTGCTCGGCAGGCTCGGCGGGCGGATCATGGCGCGCGCGAACCGCAGGATCGCGGCGAGGGTCGTCGATCTGCTCGGTGCGAAAGCGGGCGAGCGTGTGCTCGAGATCGGCTTCGGACCTGGAGTGGCCCTGGAGCTTCTGGCGCGGTCCGTGCCGGATGTGACGATCGCCGGTATCGACCCCTCGCGCGAGATGATCGATCAGGCCAGCACACGCAACGCCGCCATGGTCCGCGGGGGGCGCATGGAGCTCAGGCAGGCCTCTGCCGAGCGGCTGCCTTTCACGGACGCCACGTTCGACCGGGCGTTCGCCATCAACTCGATGCAGCTCTGGTCCGACGTACAGGCGGGACTGCGCGAGACGCGGCGCGTATTGAAACCGGGCGGGGTCCTCTTGCTCGGCTTCACACGCCATTCGGGTCAGCAGCGGGACGGGTTGCGCGAGCTGCTCGAGGCAGCCGGTTTCGTCGACGTGCGGCTCTCGAGCGGCCCGGAGGAGGCGGACTTCTGCGTTCGCGCGGTGAATCCATGAAGCTCTACACGTACTTCCGCAGCTCGGCGGCTTACAGGGTGCGCATCGCGCTCGAGCTCAAGGGTCTCGGGTACGAAGCCGTTCCCGTGCATCTGCTGCGCGACGGCGGCGAGCACCGCCGCGCGGATTACCTTGCGCGCAATCCCCAGGGACTCGTCCCCGCGCTCGAGCACGGAGGCAACGTGCTCGCGCAGTCGCTCGCGATCATCGAGTATCTCGACGAGATCCATCCCGAGCCGCCGCTCCTTCCCGCCGAGCCTCTCGCCCGCGCGCAGGCGAGATCCATGGCGCTCGCGATCGCGTGCGACGTGCATCCGCTCAACAATCTGCGTGTGCTCAATTACCTGCGCGAACGCTTCGGCGCCGGCGACGAGGCCGTCCGCGCGTGGATCCGGCACTGGATCGAGACAGGGTTCAGGGCGCTCGAAGAGCAGGCGCGACGCTTCTCGGGAGACGGGCAGCACCTCTTCGGTTCCGCCGTCACGCTCGCCGACGTGTGCCTCGTGCCGCAGATGTACAACGCGCGGCGCTTCGGCTGCGATCTCTCGCCTTACCCCACGCTCTGCGCCGTGACCGCGCACCTCGAGAGCCTGCCCGCATTCGCACGGGCAGCACCCGAGGCACAGCCGGACGCGCACCAGGGCGCAGTCAGCTCGAACTGCGCTTGCCCACGTAGCGACGGGAGCCCTCGCGCGTGCCCGTCGCGAGCCGCATCTCCTCGCCGTTCACCTTGCCCTGCACCGTCAGGAGCTGTCCGCCGGCATCCGCGAAAGTGAGACGGATGTCCTCCCCGCGCAGCGCGGCATCGGTGAGCGGCTGACGTCTGCCGTTCATCGTGACGCTGCCCGAGATCTTCTGGTACTTCTGCTCGAGCTCGAGCGTGAATGCGTCGCGGCCGTCCGCGTCCGTGAAGACCCACTGGCCCTGCACCTTCGCCGGGACGATCCACAGATACGCTTCGCCGTAATTCACGCGCGATTCGTCGTCCGGCTCCCAGTCGCCCATCAGGAACGAATGCGAGACGACGCGCGTGCCGGGCCGCATCTCGAGGATCTTCGGTCTCAGCCTGATGTTGAGGTCCGGCAGCAGGTAGAGCGTGAGGACCGTCGCCCTGCTGAAGTCCTCCTCGAAGATGTCGCCGTGGATGATCCTGACCTTGTCCGCGACGCCCTCGGCCTCCGCGTAGCACTGCGCGAGCCGCACCATGTCAGGGTTGTACTCGATGCCGACGGCCGTGGCGCCGAACTGCTTCGCCGCCGCAATAGGAATCTTGCCGTCGCCTGCACCAAGATCGATCACGAGGTCGCTGGAGGTGGTCTGGGCCATCTCCAGCATGCGGGTGACGAGATCGTCGTCGGTCGGAACCCAGATGACGTCCTTGCCTTCCTGGCCGACGGCGGGCTGGTACAGTCGCTCGCATTCCTGGCGGTCGCGGGCGAACGCGGCGCCATGTGCGATTGTCAGACAGATACCGTACAGGAGTGCGACACAGGCGGATCGATGCAGTCGCATGGTGCGGGTATCCTCTTGCACGTGACTCCGGACGGATTATCACACAGGGGCTCGCGTGCCGCGCGCGCCGCCGCTCAGCGCCGGGCAAGCAACTTGCTCCGGGGCCCGCGGAGTGCGCCGTGCGCGGTGCGGCACGCACAGGCGAAGTCGCGGAAGGACGACTGATGAACTCTTCGATGGCACACTCGCGGAACGGCGGCCTCGCGAACTCGTTCGTGCGGCACCTCTGGCCGTTCGGACTCTTCAAGGATGCGAGCCGCGGCACGCGGCTCGAGCGCGCAGCGGCCTACCGGCACAACCGCCGCATGCGCACACAGCTGCCGGTCTATCTGAAGAAGTGGCTCCTGAGCTGCTCCATTGCGCTGCTCTTCACGGCGCGTTTCGGCGAGCTCGCCGCCGGAGTCGACTCGACGGTCAACGCCTTTCTGCTGATCGCGGCGAGCTTCGGTGTCGTCTTCACGCTCGGCGTGTGCGTCATGTTCGTGCTGACGTACGCCTATCTGTATCTGACCTACAACGATCACTGAAGGGTCGTACGCAGCCTGGCCGGCGGAGGAAGCGACGGCTGGCGGCGGCACACGTCATTCGACGGGAATCGCGACCGCGAAGTGCTCCTCGCTGCCGACGACGCGCGTCAGGTGCCCCTTGCCGTGCCTGTCGTCCATCAGGATCACGCTGCCGGGTCCGAAGCGGCGCACCGTGCCGTCCGAAACCGTCACTTCCGACGTGCCGCGCAGAACGAAGAGGAACTGCCGCCGCGGCGCGGTGTGCCAGTCCTCCGTCGCACCCGCAGGCAGCCGGAGAATCGTCGCGCCCTTTGCGCCTTCGAGCACGTGAAGTGAAAGGGCTTCCGGCGCGCCGGGAACGTGAGAGAACGTCATGCGTCCCGTGTCGAAGTGCGATTCGCCCTGCGTGTCGGCATAGATTCTTTCGTATACGAGCTCCGCGGTGCCGCCGTGTGTCGCGGAGTCATGCGGCGAGTCCGGCGTTCCTCGCGATCCGCTTTCTGCACCACGCAGCAGAGTGATCGCACCCAGTGACAGCAGAGCGCCCGCGATACCCGCACCGATCAGTTTTCCGCGCATCCGTGTAGTCCCCCGACTCGACGTTTCTCGACGCCTGAACGCGCCGGCGAGCAGCGCACGCACCGCGCGATGCCGTACCCGGGTACACCGCTTGCTACCGTCAGGCCGAAGCCGACGCTCGGCTCAGAGACTTCAGGGATTCCATCGACCTCGACGGGATGGCTTTGGGAGGTTCTACCGTGGTCCGACGATCCACTCGCGCGCTTGCGATTCCCGCGCTCCTCATTCTGGCTGCAGCGCCGCTCTCGGGCCAGAGCCAGGAGCGCATCTATCCCACCGGCTCCGACCGCAGCGGATGGCAGACGGTGGACGATCCCGGCGCGCTCGGCATCGACACGGCGCTGCTCGATCAGGCACGGGACTACGCGATGAACGGAGGCACGCCCGCCGGGCTCGTCATCTGGCGCGGGCAGCTCTTGTACTCCTGGGGCGATGCCAATCTCGATCTGCTGCACGACGTGAAATCCGTGACCAAGGCCGTCGGGTCGGCGGCGCTCGGATTTGCGCTGCAGGAGGGTCGCCTCACGCTCGCCGACAGGGCGCAGGACCACCTGCCGTCGTTCGGGACGACACCGGCGAGCAACGATCCGGCGTGGCTCGCGAGCGTCACCATCGAGCACCTTGCGACACAATCGGCCGGTTTCGAGAAGTCGGACGGACTGCGGACGGATCCCCAGAGGTGTCAGCTCCTGACACAGCCCGGAACGCAGTGGGCCTACTCCGACTGCGGCATCAACTGGCTCGCCGACATCCTCACCACGAGTTTCAATCAGGATCTGTTCGCGCTGCTCAACGAGCGGTTATTTCGGACGCTCGGCATCGATGTGCCGAATCCGCTCGATGCGGCTCCGCAGCCGGGTACGGATCTCACGTGGCGCCGGAACATCTACCGTGATCAGACGCTGAACGAGGTCGAGCGCCGCGAGCTGGCTTCGGGCATTCAGGCGACGGTCGATGCGCTCGCTCGCATCGGGCTGCTCTTCGCGCGCGACGGCGTGTGGTCGACCGGGCGAATTCTTCCGGAAGGTTTCCTGAGCCAGATCAGTCAGCCTGCGTCGAGCATCGCGGACCTTTCCGTCGACAATCCCACCGACTATCCGGATGCAAACAGGCATTACGGGATCATGTGGTGGAACAACGGCGACGGTGCGCTGCAGAGCGTTCCCACCGATGCGATCTGGGGGTGGGGCGAGGGCGATCATCTGCTCGTCGTCATTCCGAGTCTCGATCTCGTCATCGTGCGTACCGGTCTGCGCTGGGACACGACCTGCGCGGGCTTCTGCGCCCGGTACGCAGCGCTCGAACCGTTCATCGCACCGATCGTAGCCGCGGTGCCCGGCAACACGGCGCCGCAGGTGGATGCCGGACCGGATCAGTCCGTGCAGCTGCCCAACGGTGCAACGTTGACGGGCAGCGCGACGGACGACGGTCTGCCCGCGAACGGCACGCTGACCTACACCTGGACGCTCGAGAGCGGCTCGGGCGCGACGATCGCTTCGCCGAGCTCGCCCTCAACGACCGTGACCTTCCAGTCGGCCGGCACCTACGTCTTCAGACTGACAGTGAGCGACGGAGTGCTCAGCGCGTCGGATGACGTGCAGGTCACCGTGACGGAAGCGCCGGCGCCGCCCCCGGGCGGTGGTGGAGGTGGCAGCGGCGGCGGTGGCGGCAGTGGTGGCGGCACCGGCGGCAGCAGCGGTGGAGGTGGCGGCGGTGCCCTCGACTGGTGGCTGCTTGCCGCAATGCTCCTGGCGGGCGCCCATGTGCTCCACGCACGGCGACTGGTGCCGCTGCGCGCGTCGCGCTGATCCGAAGCCGGGAAAGGGTGCTACGGCGCGGGGTGGCTCAGGGAAGAGTCGCCTCGCAGTCCGGCAACCGGACTCCCGTCAGCCGCCATGCAGACGGCTCCGACGACCGGTGCCGGCACGACGACCGCGGACGCTGCAGTGGACGTGCTCTCCGCGATCCACGCTTCGAGCGCCTCGACCGGCGTGCCCTCGATGTAGTGGCGCCAGAAGATCTCGATGTTGAAAAGCATCCACAGCCGGTAGTTGTGGTCGTCGGTGCCGGCCCAGTGCTCGTCGGCCAGCCGCTGCATCGCCTCGCGGCGGAAGATGCCCGCATCGACGAGGCGGCTCTCGTCGACGACACGCTGCATCATAGGCCGCAGCGCGCCGCGCAGCCACAGCGCCAGGGGAAAACTGAAACCCTGCTTCGGACGGTACGAGAGCTCGCGCGGCAGGTGACGCTCGGCCAGCCGGCGCAGGATGTACTTGCTGCGCCGGTTCCTCACCTTGAGATGCGGCGGCAGACGCATGGCGAAGGCCGCGATGCGCCGGTCGAGGAGCGGGCTGCGCAGCTCCAGGCTGTGTGCCATCGACATCTTGTCGGCGATCGTGAGCAGGTGATCGGCGAGCCGCGTCATGCAGTCGGCGTGCAGCATGCGATCGAGGTGAGATTCCGCGCAGCCGTCCGAGAAGTACCGCTCGAGCAGCTTCTCGCTCTCCGCGCGTCCGATCTCCCGCCACACGCTCTCGGTGAAGAGCGCCGCCTTGCGCGCATGGGGGAAGCGCAGGAAGGCTGCGCTCTGCGCATAGCGCTCCCAGCCGCGGAAGTCCGCCATCCGGTCGATCCAGCGCAGGCGGCTCGCGAGTGTGTTGTAGCCGAAGCTGTCGGGAACCAGACGGATCAGGCGTCTCAGCACCAGATGCCGGAGCGGGCGCGGCAGGTGTGAGTAGACTTCCGCGAGCTGCTGACCCCTGTAGCGGTCGTAGCCCGCGAAGAGCTCGTCGCCCCCGTCGCCGCCGAGCGCGACGGTGATCTCCCGTGCCGCGAGCTCGGAGACCACATAGACGCCGCATCCGAAGGGATCCACGGGCTCTTCCATCGCGGCGATCATGCGCGGCGCGAGTTGCGCCAGATCCGGCTCCACGATGTGCTCGGTGTGGACCGTGCGGTAGCGTCGGGCGACCTGCCGGGCCCAGGGCAGCTCGCTGTGCTCGCCCTCGTGCACGCCGATGCTGAACGTGCGCAGCGGCGTTCCGCTCGCGCGGGCGGCGTACGCGACGACCAGACTCGAATCGATGCCGCCGGACAGAAATGCTCCGAGCGGCACCTCGCTCATCAGGTGCTCGCCGACGACCGTCGAGAGCAGCTCGTCGAGCTCCTCGAGGAGCTCGGGCTCGGAGCCCTGGAGCTTCGGCTCGTAGGCCGGCCGCCACAGTGTCCGCCGCGAGATGCCGCTCGCGGTGATGCGCAGCGCCGTCGCGGCCGGAAGCTTCGAGATGCCGCGGAAGAAGGTCGAATCCTCCGGCAGATAGCGCAGGCTCATGTAGTGCGAGAGCGCCTGCAGGTCGGGCGCGCGATCGACACCGGGAAGGGTGAGCAGGGCCTTGATCTCGGAGGCGAATGCCCAGCCGATGGCGCAGCGCGCGAAGTAGAGGGGCTTCTGACCCATCCAGTCGCGGGCGAGCGTCAGCGACCGGTCCGCACCGTCCCAGACGGCGAGCGCGAACATGCCCTCGAGCCGCCCGAGCGCCCCGGAGCCGCGCTGCTCCCAGGCGCGCAGAACCACCTCGGTGTCGCTGTCGGTCGTGAAGCGGGCGCCGGCCTCCTCGAGCTGCTTTCTTACCGCGCGGTAGTTGTAAATCTCGCCGTTGAACACCAGCGCCAGGCGTCCGCCCTGGCCGAGCATCGGCTGGTGCCCGTTGGCCACGTCGATGACGGCGAGACGGCGAACCCCGAGCGCAACGTCCCCGGTGACGTGAAAGCCGCTCTCGTCAGGACCCCGGTGGACGAACGCGGCTGCCATGCGCTCGATCCAGGGACGAAGCTCCCCGGGATCGCGTGGAGTGAGGGGAAGGATGCCGGCAATGCCACACACGCCCGGTGGGCTTGCGAATCCCGTGCCAGCTCAGGCTTCACCTTGGTTCATCATGTGCGATGCCGGGTCCCCGGTGCACCGGGGGCGGCGGGACAGTGGCGGGGACTTCAGCGCACCGCTTCGATGCAGATCAGCGGCCAGAGATAGCCGCTGCCGGCGCTGCGCCAGCCGCCTGCCGAGGGGTCGCACAGCGCCAGCATGTTGAGGTCGGCGTAGAGCACCCTGCTCGCCGTCCAGAGCCTCTGGAACGGGCCGTTCTCGCGGCGCGTATCGTGCGTGTGAAAGCTCACCCGGCAGCGCCCCTCGCAGTCGAAGCCCGAGAAGTACTGGCCGTCGAGCTGCCACCAGATCCCGTCGAACACGGCGATCGGCGGCGAGTCCGGCGCGACGGATACGGCTGCGGCACTGAGCCACAGCGCTGGGAGCGGTCGTGTTTCGACGTCGTGGCCTACGGTGGACCTGAAGCGCAGGCGAATCGTGTTCCCCGGTTGCTCCGTCATTGTCTCGCGCCCGTGCGAGGGACAGCCTCACGAAACTGTCCAATGCGTCGCTTTTATCGCACCACTCTTCGCAGTGGCTGGCCGCGGGGAGCGCGCGGCGGGCAGTTCGGCCGGAGCAGGGGCGCCGGTGTCGGGAGCTCTTTCGCGGACGGGCCGCGTACCGGAGACTCAGCTCGCGATCTCGAGGCGCCTCTCGAGCGGGACGCAGTAGATGTCGATGGGTGCGGTGCGCCCGCGCAGCGTCATGGGCGGCAGCTCGAGCACGCCCAGCTCGACGCCGCGTGCATCGAGCAGGTCCTTCAAGGCGCGGGAGAAGAGGATCTCGCCCGCACGTGCCCGCTGGCACAGCCTCGAGGCGACGTTCACGGTGTCGCCGATGATCGTGTAGCTCATGTAGGCGGGCGAGCCGACGTTGCCCGCCACGACGTCGCCCGCGTGAATGCCGATCCCGAGCCCGGTTTCGATCTGATGGCGGTCCTTCCAGGCCTGCGCGAGCTGGCCGAAGCTCGCGAGCATCTCGCGGGCGGCACGGATCGCGCGCTCGGGCCCATCGGGCTGCGGCATCGGTACGCCGAAGCCGACCATCAGGCAGTCGCCCGCCATGTGGAACACCGTGCCGTCGTGCCGGAAGGCGATCTCCGTGAGCAGTGAGAAGTACTCGTTGAGGAGCGGAACGACCGCGCTCGGCGAGAGCCGTTCGGAGATGCAGGTGAAGCCCCGCATGTCCGCGAACATCACCACCGCGTGAGTGCGCAGGTCGGGCTGGGTGACGAGCTGATCGCGCAGCTCCGCATCGGCAAGGATCTTGTCGGCGATGCGCGGCGAGACGTAACGGCGGAACATGCGCCGGATCTGCTCGCGCTGCTCCTTCTCGGCCGTGAGCTGAGCGGCGGCGATCTTGCGTCGTGCGGCGCCCGTGCGAGCGAGCGTCTCGACGCGCGCACGGAACACGTCCCGCCGCACGTGCGGAGTGACGAAGTCGTCCGCACCGGCGGCGAGCGCCGCCAGCCGCCGCTCGGATGAGCGGCTCATGGCCACCACCGGAACGAGCATCGTCGTGGGATGTTCCTTGACCGCCCGGCACATCTCCAGGCCGAGGGGACGCTCGCAGTCGGCGTCGACGAACACCAGGTCGGGGGAGAGCTCGTCGAGCCGGGCGATGAGCTCGGCGGCCGAAGAGACGGCATGAATGCGCAGCTCGACCCCGCCGACCGCGCGACCGAGCGCGCGCAGCAGGATCGAACAATCACCCCCTACCACGATGCTCAGTCGTGGATTCTCGTCGGACAAGATCTCTCTATCCTTGTTGGTCTTGTTTGCGGCATCTTATCATCCGCGGCGCACGCTCCGTTCCCTATCTGCAGCCGCGATTGAGTTCGAGTCTGCGCCAAGCGGAGACGCTCGCGCGACCCGGCCGTGCTTCGAAGCCTCGCACGGCAGCCCGCCGGTGTCACCCGCTTTCCGGAGCGGGGCGCACGACGTAGCCGCCGGACTTCTCGTCGCGCTCGAGCGTGAGGAGCTTGCGCGCGGCCGCTTCCTCGAGCAGCGCGTTGAAGGACTTGAAGCCGTAGTAGCTCTCGCTGAAGCCCGGGCGGCGGCGCTTGAGCGTCTGCTTGATCATCGAGCCCCAGATCTTCCCGTCTTCGCCGCGCTCGGCCATCAGCGCATCGAGCGTCGAGAGCACGAGATCGAAGGCCTCGTGCTGCCTGTCCTCCTCCTTGTGCTTGTCTTCTTCCCTGCGCTCCGCGACAGGCTCCGCGGCCGGTGCCGACGCGGCCGACTTCTTCCGCGCCGTGCGCCGCGGCTTCTGCTCGCGCACGAGATCGTCGTAGTAGATGAACTCGTCGCAGTTCGCGATGAGGAGGTCCGACGTCGAGTTCTTCACACCGACGCCGATGACGCCCTTGTTGTTCTCGCGGAGCTTGCTCACGAGAGGGGAGAAGTCCGAATCGCCGCTGATGATCACGAAGGTGTCGACGTGCGGCTTGGTGTAGCAGAGGTCGAGCGCGTCGACGACCATGCGGATGTCCGCGGAGTTCTTGCCGGACTGCTTCACGTGCGGGATCTCGATCAGCTCGAAGCCCGCCTGATGCATCGCCGCCCGGGCGTCGCGATAGCGCTCCCAGTCGCAGTAGGCCTTCTTGACGACGATGGAGCCCTTGAGCAGGAGCCTCTCGAGCACGCGGTTGATGTCGAACTGCGAATAGCGCGCGTCGCGCACGCCGATCGCGATGTTCTCGAAGTCGCAGAAGAGTGCGAGGTTGGCGTCGTCTGAGCGGGGCGGCATGTGTGCTCCGCGCCTCCCGGGATGATGCGCGATGATAGCCCTACGCGCTCACCCGCACGACCACCTTGCCGAAGTTCCGCCCTTCGAGCATTCCGATGAGCGCAGCGGGCGCGTTCTCGAGCCCCTCGATCAGGTGCTCGCGCGTCTTCACGCGTCCCTGCGCCACCCAGGCGCTCATCTCGCGATAGAACTCGGGGAAGCGCCCGCCGTGGTCCGTGATGAGAAAGCCCTGGAGGCGGATGCGGCGCGTCAGCACGTCGCGCAGGAGGAGGGGACGACGGTCCGGCCCGTCCGGCAGACGCTCGGCGTTGTACTGTGCGATGAGCCCGCACACCGGCACCCGGGCGTGCACGTTGAGCAGAGGGAAGACTGCGTCGAACACGGCGCCGCCGACGTTCTCGAAGTACACGTCGATCCCCTTCGGGCAGGCCGCTGCGAGCTGCTGCGGGAAATCGGGCGCGCGATGATCGATGCACGCGTCGAACCCGAGCTCCTCCACGGCGAAGCGGCACTTCTCGGGTCCTCCTGCGACACCGACCACCCGGCATCCGTCGATCTTCGCGATCTGTCCCACCACGGAGCCCACGGCGCCGGTCGCCGCGGCGACCACTACCGTCTCGCCGGCGCGCGGCGTGCCGATGTCGCGCAGTCCGACATACGCGGTGAAGCCGGGCATGCCGAGCACCCCGAGGGCGTAAGAAGGACGCGTCATCGCCGGGTCGAGACGCGTGATCTGGTCCGCGGAAGCGAGCGAGTAGTCCTGCCAGCCGGGATAGGCGAGCACGAGCTCACCGCCCCGGTAATCGGGATGGCGTGAGACCTCCACCCGGCACACGGCGCCGCCCACCATCACACCACCGATGGGAACCGGAGGCGCGTACGAGGGACCCTCGCTCATGCGGCCGCGCATGTAGGGATCGATCGAGAGATAGAGAGTGCGCAGCAGGAGCTGCCCCTCCGGGGGCTCGGGAGCGGGATGCTCCTCGAGGCGGAAATTCCCGGGAACCGGAGCGCCTCTGGGGCGCGAAGCCAGCACGATCCGCCGATTCACCCGCTGACTCTGTGTACCCGACATGACGTCTACCTCCTCGTCGTTCGCTCTCGCGCGGCGCGCTCGGGATCGTCCGCGAGCAGCGACCGCAGCGTGAGCGCGTTCCGCACGGCGTGCGCGTCCCGGTCGTTGTCGAAGTACACGTACGCCGGGCGCTCTGCGGCGGCCTCGCGCAGCCAGGCGGTCCACGAGCGGAGCTGCGTGCGCGGATAACTGCCTGCGTAGCGTGCACCGTATCCGTGCAGCCGCACGTAGACGATTCTGCCCGTGATGCGCCGCGGATGCGCGGGCAGCAGATCGTGCACGCACAGATTCACGTCGTGCTCCTCGAGGAGCGCGAAGATCCGCTCGTCGAGCCAGCTCGGATCGCGGAACTCGATCACGTGCTCGATGCCGGCCGGCAGAGCACGGCAGAAGGCATCGAGTCTCTTCTCGTCGGCTCGCCAGCGAGGCGGAAGCTGATAGAGCACAGGACCGAGATGCTCACCGAGTCTCCGCGCGCGCTCGATGAGGCGTGCGAGCGGTTCCGCGGGATCCTTCAGCTTCTTCATGTGCGTGAGGAAGCGGCTCGCCTTCACGGCGTAGACGAACCCCGGAGGCGCCTGCTCACGCCACGCGTCGAAGGTGTCCGCTTCGGGCAGGCGGTAGAACGTGCTGTTGATCTCGACGGTGTCGAACGTGCGGCTGTAGTGCTCGAACCAGCGGTCGGGCGCGAGCTGCGGCGGGTAGAAGACGCCGCGCCAGTGGCGGTAGATCCAGCCGGATGTGCCTACGCGAACGTGCGGCAGGAGACGGGATCGCCGGACGTGCGCCGGCCGTGATGCCCGATGTGAGGGCGGGGCGCTCAGGCCCACTCGCGCGCGGCGCAGACCAGGGTCGGATCGTCGTCGCGACTGCGCGAGCTCAGGCTCATCGAAAGCTCGATCTCCCGCAGCCAGTCGAGCAGCCGCAGCGCTTCCTGCAGCGGCAGATCGAGCGCGAGCGACGCGTGCTCCCTGTCCTGAACGGTGATGCGGACGTGGCCCGAATCCGCCGGTCCGCGGGCTGGCACGATCTCGGCGTCGGTTACACGGCAGGTGAGAGTCTTCATTGCTGTTCCTCGTGCGCGGTCCTGTTCAGGCATTTCGAGTGATATGAGGCCCGAGCTGAACCACGGCTGAATCGGTACGAAAATTGCGCCTCCTCCCGCACAGCCACCATGCAGGGAAAGCCATGGGCGATGTCATCCATGTGGCGTTCGGGATCGAACGCGAATGGGAGCGGGCCCGCGAGCATGCCATCGACGGCCTGGTGACCATCGGCGCGCTGTTCGGCGACGACGAGGCGCTGATGCGCGCCAAGGCCGAATGCGTCTATCAGCTCCTGCGCAGGATCGTCGAGGACATGCCGCCGCTGCAGATCACGACCGCGCTGCCCGACGATCTCTCGGAAGGACAGCTCGCGCTCGTCACCGACGCACTCAAGAGCGCAGCGCACAAGGGTATTCAGGTCGCGATGATGCATTCCGTCGAAGCGCTCATGAACTCGATCTACGACCTGTGCACCTCGAAGCTGCAGCAGCCGGAGCTCTGACGTTTCCCGTCGCGTGACATCCCGCCCGCAAGCGTCGTCGCGCCGGAGTGCCGGGGCGTCGTGGATCGCGCTTGACAGAAGCTTGCACCGCACGCCCGCCTCCGGGCTGTGCGGTGCTGCACGGATTCGCTTCGCGAGTCCGCGGCGATGCGGGCGGAGCACTCCACAGGCCGCGGTCGCGTCGTGCCGGAATCAGCCGGCGTGCTTTACTGCCCAGCTTTCCTGAAGCCGGCGGGAACCTCGAAGACGCCCGGATCGACCGGGCTCTGTGAAACGGATACCAGTTCGGACGTGATCGCGATGATGGGCAGCATGCCCGCCGCAGCGGGGGCCGCCGTCTGTGCCGGCGCTTCGGCCGGCGTGTCCCGCTGTTCTTCCTTCTTGCGCCTGAGCAGTGCGCCCGCGATGCGTCCGCCGACCTGACCGGCGATGCCGCCGAGCGCGGACTGGCCGGCTTCCTGTGCAGCCTGCCGGCCGGCGATCTCACCCGCGGTCCGCGCGGCCGCCTCGCCGACGTCGGCGCCCGTGGGCAGCCCCGCACCGGCCTCACGTGCTTCCTGCGCGGCCTGACACTGCGGGCCACCGATCGCGAGCGCGAAGCTCGTCTTGACGGGATAGCCTTCGATGTCGCGCATCCTGTCCGCGAGCTGGCTCCAGATTCCCCCGTAACGGCGGAACATGGACTCCGCCCGCTGTGCGAGATCGCGCGATCCGCGCGCCCCGAAGCCCAGCTTTTCCGCGTACGCCCGCTGGAACTCGAGCAGATCCTCCGCGCCTGCGACGGCAGGCGAGAGCCACTGGTCGAGCGTGAGCGCGTACTCGCACACCTGACCCGTCTCGCGGTCCTTGCACGCCTGGCTCGCCGTGATCACGAGCCGCTCGGCCTCGTAGCCCGCGAAGCTCGCCTTCTCGCCGGTTCTCTTCACCTCGGCAGTGGGTTCGGACCACTCGCACTGCGACTCGTCGACGGGGCTCGCCGACTGCTGCTGTGCCTCCTGCGCCCGGCCGGTCTGCTCGATCACTTTCTCGAGCTCCGCGCGGCGCTCCGCGAACGTCCACTCGCGATACTGCTTGCGGCCGATGTCGAGCTCGTAGAGGCGCTCGTCGTCGAGACGCACGATCTCCGCCGTGGGACCCATGCCGCGTGCGAAGGCGCGCGCGAGACGGGACTGCATCTGCACGTCGCTCTCCATGCGGGCGCGCTTGCCCGAGACCGTCGTGACGGAAGTGCCCGTCATGTTCACGATGCTCATCGCACCTGCGGCCTGCACCGAGATACGCTCCTGCAGCGTGATGTCGGCCAGCGCGCACATGGGCACGAGTCCCGCGACGCAACCGGCCAATACTGCCCGGCTGCGTCCGGCGAAGATGCGGTTCATGGCTGCCTCCCTGTAGGTCGATCGGGTGAGAAAAGCGAATGCTATCAGGCCACAGGCCGTGCGGGATGGTGCGCGAATGCCAAGGCCGCGCTCGAGTGATCGCGGTGTGAACGTGAGTGCCGGATGTGCGAGCACCGGACGTGGACGCGCGATGACGCTCAGTTCGGGACGTTGAGCGGAGTACGGCCGAAGAAGAGACCCTGCACGAGCTGCGACCAGTGAACGGATGCAGGCGGTTGATCCGGTGCTCCGTCGCCGTCCGCATCGAGCTCCAGGATGACGGTCGCGGGATCCTGAACGGCCGCGTCCTGCTCCACGATTCTCACCGAGGAACCGGTCCCACTGCACGTCGGCGAGCACGTCCGTGAGAGTATCGACATTCATCGTGCCGTTCGGACCGACCGGAACGCTCACCGTCATCGAGCCGCCCGTCAGCATCCGACGTTCGAGGTCCGGCGTGTGCTCGTATTCGACGTCGAGCGCCGCCTCGACGCTGACCGGAACGATCGTCCCCGGCGAAGGGTTCGGTGGCGGAGCGGAAGTCGGCGGCTGATCAAAGAACATCACGCGCGCGACCCAGTGGCTGTCGCGGCCGTTCCAGCTCAACTGCCTGATCTCAACGATCTGCTCGCGGTTGAGCTCCACACCGGCGATCCGGCAGGCCACATAGCGTGTCACCTGGCGGTCGCCTGCGCCGATCCTGCCGTCGCCGTCGTTGTCCTCGAGCCGGTCCACGATGCTGCCGCCATCCGGACACTGGCTCACACGTTCGGGCGGCACGAACGGGATGGGTACGCTGGCGATCGCCTCGAGCACGGTGAGCGGCGACACGGCGGCGACGACTGTCCGCTGCGGAGGAATCTCCGCCGCACCCCGCGAGTACGACGGCGGCGAGCAGTGGCAGACTCCCGATGCGACGCATGAGGGTCTTCCGGGATCCGGATCTTCTTCGATGTGCTCCTGCTGCCGTCCTCGTGCGCCTGCGCGCAGGTCGGGCAGGACGCGGCAATTCTACGCGGACAGGGCTTCGCTGCGCGACGCCCGCTTGCGCTCGTGCTCCTTGAGGAAGCGCTTGCGGATGCGGATCGCGCTCGGCGTGACCTCGACGAGCTCGTCGTCCGCGATGAACTCGACGGCGTACTCGAGTGTGAGCGGAATCGGCGGAGTCAGCAGGATCGCGTCGTCCTTGCCCGCCGCACGGATGTTCGTGAGCTTCTTGGTGCGGATCGGATTCACGACGAGATCGTTCTCACGGTTGTGGATGCCGATGACCATGCCTTCGTACACCCTGTCGCCGGGGCTCACGAAGAGCCGGCCGCGCTCCTGCAGATTGAAGAGCGCATAAGCGACGGCCTCTCCGTCCTCGTTCGAGATCAGCACGCCGTTGCGCCTTTCGGCGATCTCGCCCTTCACGGGCGCGAAGCCGTCGAAGACGTGACTCATGAGCCCGGTGCCGCGGGTCATCGTGAGGAACTCGCTCTGGAACCCGATCAGCCCGCGCGCGGGCACGCGGTACTCGAGGCGCACGCGGCCGTTGCCGTCGGCGGACATGTCGCGCAGCTCCGCGCGACGCACGCCGAGCGCTTCCATGACGGGGCCCTGGTGCGCTTCCTCGATGTCGACGGTGAGCGCTTCGTACGGCTCGTGCACCACGCCGTCGATCACGCGCGTGAGCACCTGCGGGCGCGACACCGCGAGCTCGTAGCCTTCGCGCCGCATGTTCTCGATGAGGATCGTGAGGTGCAGCTCGCCGCGTCCCGACACACGGAACACGTCGGCATCGGCCGTGTCCTCGACGCGCAGCGCGACGTTGCTCTGCAGCTCGCGATAGAGGCGCTCGCGCAGATGGCGGCTCGTCACGAACTTCCCTTCGCGTCCCGCGAACGGCGAGGTGTTGACCTGGAAGTTCATGGCGAGCGTAGGCTCGTCGACGCGGATCGGCGGCAGTCCTTCCGCGACTTCCGGATCGCACACGGTGAGACCGATGTTGACGGACTCGATGCCGGTGATGGCGACGATGTCGCCCGCCCGCGCTTCCTCGATGGGATGTCGCTCGAGTCCCGTGAAGCCGAGGACCTGAGCCACCTTGCCCGTTCCGCGGTCCTCGTCGCCGTAGCGCAGTGCCACGGTCTGGCCGGCGCGCAGCGTTCCGCGGCGGATGCGTCCGATGCCGATGCGGCCCACGTACGAGTTGTAGTCGAGCGTGGAGATCTGAAGCTGCAGCGGCGCCGAGGAATCCGACGGCGGCGAGGGCACGTGCTCGAGGATCGCGTCGAAGAGCGGCTGCATGTCTTCGCCTCGGGCATCCGAGCGCGTGCTCGCCCAGCCGTGCAGGGCGGAGGCGTAGATCACGGGGAAGTCGAGCTGCTCGTCGCTCGCGCCCAGCCGGTCGAAGAGCTCGAACGTCTGATCCACCACCCAGTCCGGGCGTGCGCCGGGACGGTCGACCTTGTTCACGACGACGATGGCCTTGTGGCCGAGGGCGAGCGCCTTGCGCGTGACGAAGCGGGTCTGAGGCATCGGCCCTTCGACCGCGTCCACGACGAGCAGCACGCCGTCCACCATCGAGAGCACCCGCTCGACCTCGCCGCCGAAATCGGCGTGTCCGGGCGTGTCGACGATGTTGATGCGTGTGTCGCGGTAGTCCACCGCGCAGTTCTTCGCCAGGATCGTGATGCCGCGCTCGCGCTCGATCTCGTTCGAATCCAGGATGCGCTCGCCGACCTTCTCGTGCGCGGCGAAGGTGCCCGACTGCTTGAGCAGGCAGTCGACGAGCGTCGTCTTGCCGTGGTCGACGTGGGCGATGATGGCGATGTTGCGGATGGGGCGGGTCATGCGTGGCGCCGATGCGAAAAAGGCGGCGCAGGGTACCAGAAGCGGAGCTCGAGTGCCCGGGAGATCGCAATGGCGCCGGGAGACGGGCTTGACGGGACGGCAGGGGCGGCAGGAGAGTCCCCGCGTTCGGCGAGCCGCTTCGCAGGAGCCGCGTCATGAAGGTCGATCCGCGCGTCATCGAGCTGTACAACGAGTACATCCACTCGACTCTGCCCCGGCGCGAATTCCTCGCGCGCCTCACGAAGCTGACCGGCGGGGTCGCCGCGGCCGCTGCAGTTCTGCCGCTCATCGAGCCGGACTTCGCGCACGCGGTCCAGGTGCCCGAGGACGATCCCCGGCTCGACACGGGCTATGTCACCTACCGCAGTGCAGTGGGAGAGGTTCGCGCCTACCGGGCGCGGCCGAAAGGTGCGGGCAAGCTGCCGGCGATCCTCGTGATCCACGAGAACCGCGGTCTCAATCCTCACATCGAGGACGTTGCGCGGCGGGCGGCGCTCGCGGGCTACTTCGCGCTCGCCCCGGACGGCCTGAGCGTCGCAGGCGGCGCTCCGCGCGATCAGGAAGCCGCGCGCGATCTCTTCGCGAAGACGGATCCCGCCCGCATCGCGGGCGACATCATCGCGGGGGTGCCGTATCTCGCGAAGCACTCCGAGTGCACGGGCCGCGTGGGCGTCGTCGGTTTCTGCTACGGCGGCGGACTCGCGCTGCGCTGTGCGGTCGAGGCGGAAGGCGTGACCGCTGCGGTCGGTTTCTACGGACGCGTGCTGCCGAGCTCGGACGTCCCGCGGCTGAAAGTCCCCGTGATGCTGCACTACGCGGGAAACGATACGCGCATCAACGAGGGCATCCCCGAGTTCCGCAAGGCGCTCGATGCGGCGGGCGTGGCGTACAGCATCAACATGTATCCCGGCACCGAGCACGGGTTTCACAACGACACGAGCGCGGCACGCTACGACCCGGCCGCGGCCCGGCTCGCCTGGCAGCGCACGATCGACTTCTTCGATCACTATCTGAAAGGTGATGGAGCGACGCCGTCATGAACGGGCGCTGCGCCGCATCTGCCCTCGCGCTGCTCCTTGCGCTGCCGGCTGCCGCGCAGTCCGATCGGCTGCGCATCGAGGAGCTGCGCCAGGACATCCGCCGCCTCGAGCGCACCATCCAGGAGCAGGCGCGGCGGATCGACAGGCTCGAGCGCCAGCTCGCGCAGGCCGGGCGTCCCACCGAACCTGCAACCGGAAGAGGCGCCGACGGCGTTCCGGCCGGCGCTTTCGAAACCTGGATCGCCCCGGAGCGCTGGGATCGCGTGCGCGAGGGCATGACGGCTCAGGAAGTCATCTCGATCCTCGGGCCGCCCACGGCCGTCCGCCCGGACGGGACGTCACCGACGCGGACGCTCTTCTACACCCTGCAGATCGGCGATACGGCGTTCCTGAGCGGCACCGTGCGGCTCGAGAACGACCGCGTGCGGGCCGTCGAGCGCCCGACGCTCAGATAGCCGCGCGGTGCGCCGGATCGCACCAGACGGTTCCGCTTTGCGCCCGCGAAGCCTTAGCATCGTCGGATCAGCATCGCGTGAGACGAGAGAGCGACCTGCGGAGGTGCGATGGCGAAGCGAACGCGAACCCGGGGTGTGACGCGGCAGGAGGCGGAAGAGGCGGTACGGACGCTGCTCAGATGGGCCGGCGAGGATCCGACGCGGGAAGGGCTGCGTGACACGCCCGCGCGCGTCGTCAACGCGTACCGCGACTGGTTCGCCGGCTACTCGGTCGATCCGCGCGAATACCTGAGGCGGACTTTCGAAGAGGTGGCCGGCTACGACGAGATGGTCGTGCTGCGCGACATCGCGTTCGAGTCCCACTGTGAGCATCACATGGCGCCGATCATCGGGCGGGCGCACGTCGGCTATCTGCCCACGAACAAGGTGGTGGGCATCAGCAAGCTGGCCCGCGTCGTGGACGGCTACGCGCGCCGCTTCCAGGTGCAGGAGAAGCTCACCGCGGAGATCGCGGCGTGCATCAACGACGTCCTCAAGCCGCGCGGCGTCGGCGTCGTCATCGACGCGGTCCATCAGTGCATGACGACCCGCGGCGTGCACAAGCGCGGCGTGTCGATGGTCACGAGCAAGATGCTCGGCGCGTTCCGCGAGGACGCGCGCACTCGCGCGGAGTTCCTGCGCTTCATCGACATCACGGGCGCCGGCGCCAACGCCTGACGCCGTGCCCTCGGCTCAGGGCGGAACGCCGATGCGCAGCGCCGCCGTGGCGATGCGCACTTCGATGAGAAAGACGAGAAACGCCGCGGTGAGCGAGACCATCGAGCCGACGAACAGGATCGCGATGGCGACCGTGAGATCGGCGGCAACGTAGGCATCGGCGAAGAGCAGCACGACGACCAGCGCGACGAGCAGCGCGGAAAGCGTCGCGAGCGTCAGTGCCGCGTTGATGAGCCGCGCCCGGCGGGCCAGCACTTCGAGGCTCGCGTGAAGATCCGCCGCGTCCTTGCCGCGCCGTGCGAGCTCGCTCTCCATCCCGCGCGCGCGGTCGACGATGCGCGCGAGGCGGGTCGTGAGCGTGCCGATGGTGACTCCCACTCCGGAGATCAGGAAGACGGGCGCGACGGCCGACTGAATCGTGTGCACGACGTCCATATGTCCTCATGATGCCAGCGAAGCCGTACACGACCCAAGAGTGAGCGCGGGGCCGGCCGCCGCGGCTCATTCGAATCCTCGAGGCTGTACACTGCACGGGCGATGAAACCACCCCGACCGCCGCACGCGACGGAAGAGGAGCTGCTCGCAGAGTGCCGGGTGCGCTCCATCGAGCTTCTGAAGTCGAATCTGACGCCTGCCGGCATTCTCGCCGCATCGATGGGCGAGAAGGCGCAGTCGCGCGGGTACACCGCGGTGTTCGGCCGCGACACGGCGATCTGCGCTATCGGCATGGCGCTCTCCGGCGATGCCGCGCTCGTGCGCGGCGCCGCCGCGGGGCTCACCACGCTCGCCGAGCACCAGGCATCGAACGGTCAGATCCCGAAGTTCGTCGACACGCACAGGCGTGAAGCCGACTTCTGGTATCTCGGATGCATCGACGCCACGCTCTGGTGGCTCATCGGACTCGCCTTCCTCGACGCGCACGTTCCCGGCAGTCGCCTGCGCCGCGAGCACGCGCGCGGAATCGAGCGTGCCATCGACTGGCTGCACGCCCAGGAGCACCAGCGCTTCCGCCTGCTGCAGCAGAACGAGGCGAGCGACTGGGCCGACATCATGCCGCGCTCGGGCTTCGTGCTGTACACCAACGCGCTGTGGTACCACGTGAAGCGGCTCTTCGATCTGCCGCATGCGGAGACGACGCGCGAGAGCTTCAACGGTCTCTTCCACCCGTTCTCGGCAGGACTCGCCGAGTACCGCCGTGCGCGCCTGCTCGTCGACTACGTGCTGCGCAAGGCGCGCGATCGCGATCTGTACCTGAGCTTCGTGAACTTCTCGTTCTTCGGCGAGGAGGGCGACGTCTTCGGAAACCTGCTCGGCGTGCTGCTCGATCTCGCCGAGCCGCGTGCGGCCCGGAGGATCCTCGACGTTCTGCAGCGGGCGCGGGTGAACGACCCCTATCCCGTGCGGGTGGTGATGCGTCCGATACGGCGCGGCAGCTTTCTCTGGCGTCCGTACATGTCGCGCCATCGCCAGAACTACGCCTGGCAGTACCACAACGGCGGCATCTGGCCGATGGTGGGCGGGTTCTGGGTGGTCGCTCTGGCGCAGCACGTCGGCCGCGACGCGGCGCGCGCGGACCTGGTGAAGCTCGCGCAGGCCTGCCGGCTGCGCAACTGGTCCTTCCACGAGTGGCTGCACGGCCGCAAGGCGACGCCTCGCGGCATGCCGGGGCAGTCGTGGAATGCCGCCGCATTTCTCATGGCGGAACATTCGCTCAGGATGGGAGTCAATCCTCTTGCGCTTCCCCGGGGGCCCGGGAAGGAGTCGTCCTCATGAGCAGCCTTCTGATGGATGCCGCGCGCCGGGCCATACGCTATCTGGAATCCCTCGATGAACGGCCGGTCGCGCCGCGCGCGGCCGGCATCGCCGCGCTCGAGCGGCTCGACGAGCCGCTCCCCGCCGGGCCGACCGATTCTGAGGAGACACTCGCTCTGCTCGACGAGTGCGTCTCGCCGGCCACCATGGCGATGGCCGGTCCGCGCTTCTTCGGCTTCGTCATCGGCGGCTCGCTTCCGGTGGCGCTCGCGGCGAACTGGCTGGCCGGCGCATGGGATCAGAACGCGGCACTCGCTGCGGCGGGCCCCGGCGTCGCCCGGCTCGTGAAAATCGCGCCTCGGGGGCCCGTCGAGGTGTTGGGGCTGCCGCCGACAACGGGCGGCGGCTTCGTCACCGGGGCGACGTCCGCAAAGTTAACGGCCCTCCCGCCCCGCGCAA
>QGVD01000031.1 GCA_003242685.1 Pseudomonadota bacterium
CGTCCCGGCTCGCGGCGAGCCGTCAGCCGGATCCGCTCGCAACGCAGACCGGAACCATCGTCACGATCTTCTACGACGTGGAGGGCAACTACGCGATGCCGGGGCAGAGCGCTGCGTGCGTCGGCACGGCGTGGAAGATCCTGGAGATCGAGGCGCGGCTCGGCATCCGCTCGACGTACAACATGGTGGCGCGGCTGGCGCAGGAGGCGCCGGACCTCGTTGCAGCCATCGCCCGCGCGGGCAGCGAGCTCGCGAGTCATTCGCTCGATCATCAGGTGCTGATCCGGCTGCCGCACGACGCGCTCGCCGACAACATCCGCCGCACGCGCGACGCGTTCGCCGGGCTGGGTGTGCGGGTGATCGGGCATCGAAGCCCGCAGTCGGCGTGGAACCGCAGGCTGATGGGGCTGCTGCGGGCGGAAGGATTCCGCTGGAGCGCCGAGGACGGCACGGAGCCTCATCCGTACAGGCTCGCCGGTGAGCCCGGAAATGCGCTGTGGCGATTTCCGGTCGCCGACGACGACTGGCACTACGGGCGCGACCCGGACGTGAGGCCATCGGTGGTGCTCGCGCGGTGGCAGTCGTGCGTACGGCGCGCGGTCGCGGCCCGCAGGCGGCACATCGCGATCGGATTCCACCCGTGGGTGGAGGCTCCGCGGGACCGGTTCGCGGTCTTCGAGACGTTCATGCACTGGCTCCGCGAGCAGCGCGACATCCGTGTGATGCCTTTCCGCGAGGTACTGGAGCTCATGGAAGAGGGCGGCCGCGCCGCGCGAGACGACTCGCGGTACGCGCTGACCGGCTCCTAGCCCGCCTTCCGGCGGTGATGTGCGAGGAGCCGTCGCGCGCACCGCGAGTGTGCGCGACCGTCAGTCCTCGAATCGAATGCCCGTCGGCGCGGCAGGTCTCGGAAGCGTCGTCGTCGGTTTCTTGCCGCCCGGTGCGACGTCCTCGTACCTGCCGCCCGGCCCGGCGATGCGCACTTCGTCGTGATAGAGCACGCGCTCGCTGACCACGCCCGGGGGATCCGTCCGGTCCTTCCAGCCCTTGTAGAGGCCGATCTTGAAGTAGGGTCCCTTCTGATCGTTGTAGCCGATCGGGCCCTTGTAATCGACGACGAGCTCGCCGTCCTTCCACACCTGCAGGAGGCCGTCGGACTTGTGCGACCACTTCACGCGGAACACCCAGTCGGTCCACTTGCCGGTGGCGTAGCTGCCGAGCTTGTAGCTGCGTTTACCGTCGTAGCCGAGCTTCTTGTCGGTGATGGGCTTCGCGTCCCAGATCGTGGAGATCGTCCAGACGCCGTTCCCCGTGTGCAGCGACAGCGGCGGATTGGGAGCGTTGTTGAACTCCTCTTCGTTGTCCGGGCTGCTGTGCCACTGCGCGACGATCTCCCAGATGTTGTCGGCGACGTAGCTCTTCGGCAGATAGATGCTGAAGCCGTACCAGTACTCCTGGCCGGGCTTCACCTTCTCCTTGCCCCCTGTAGAAACCTCCGTGCGGAAGGATTTCGGCGAGGTCTTGCGGTTGAGCACGGTCTTCATCGCGTACTTGCCCGCACGCGCGACCTCGCTGGTGACCGTGGGCGCGTTGCCCGAGATGTTCCACAGCTTCGTATCGATGCTTCCGTTCTCGAAATCGGACTGGAAGACGATCGAGGCCGGTGTTTCACCGCTGGCTACCGCACCCGGTCCAATGAGACTCGCGAGCGCGACAAGCGTGAGCTTGACCGCGACGGTAGTTCGAACTCGTTTCATCAGAAAACAACTCCCCCGTTGACGGACAGGTCGAGAGCAATCCGTCCCTGAGCTGTGCCGTGGAGAATCCGTCTCGTGCCTGGCGAACGGTGGGGACATCCCGATGACCGAGATCTGACGAGCGATCGTGAATGAAAGGTGCGATCTTTCCCGCCCGGCAACCCCGCTATCCCGGAAGCGACCACCCGGGACCGGAGGCTTTGCGTCCCCGCCTTGCGGCAGGTTTGCCCTTCGACGCGGGCAAAGCTATCGCTTGACAGTTGCAGTTACAAGTATCGCCAGTCGGCGACACGTCGATTTCTCGTGCGAGATCACATTGCAAACATCGCGCCAACTGCCAAGCTTGCACTGTCGCAGATCGGAGAATGTTGTGCCCGGGGTCGCGAACCGTTAGCGTTCGCGCCACCACAAGGACAGAGGGCAAACCCGTCGCAAGGCGGGGACGCAAAGCCTCCGGTCCGAAAGCGACGCGGGCTTTCGGGATAGCGGGGTTGCCGGGCGAATGGACTCGCACGAATCGGTCCGTTCTCCGTCATCCTTCTTCGACTTCCCTTCCGGCCCGCTCACACCGTGCACGACGCGGAAATCCGCATGGGTTGCGCGGCGCGGACGGTGCACTCGAATCACAGACCGGCAAACGGGGGAAGGAATCCGATGACAACTCACTCGCGGGGGATCTGCGCGCTGCTCGTCATTCTCGCTCTGCAGTCGTTCGGCCCGTCTTCGGCCATGGCCGAAACGGCGTCGGCGGGCAATCCGCTCATCTTCTATTCGGATTTCGAACCGGGACCGAACGGCTTCGACCGATGGGGCATATCGGGCAATGCTCCGTCCGTGACGACCGAGGTCGCGCGTGCAGGCAAGCATGCGATGAAGACCGTGCTCAACCGCCGCACTTCGAGGACCTCGTACCGCACGGAGGTCACGAGCAGTGCCGCGCTCGACGTCATTCCGGGCCATGAGTACTGGTACGGCTTCAGCATCTATCTGCCGCACGACTACGTTCCCGATCCCATCTGGGAGATCGTCGCGCAGTGGCACAGCAGCCCGGACAATCAGCAGGAGCACCGGAACGCTCCGAATCCTCCGCTCGCTCTCTTCACCCACGACGGCGAGTGGAGCGTCTCGGTCCTGTGGGACGCCAAGCCCATTACCGACAAGAAGGTCGGCTACGACGGCAATCGGACCTACAGCCTCGGCAAGTACGCTACGGGCAGGTGGACCGACTGGGTGTTCCGCGTGAAGTGGTCGCACAAGTCCGACGGCCTCCTGCAGGTGTGGAAGGACGGCCAGCTCGTCATCGACCACAAGGGGCCGGTCGGCTTCAACGACCGTAACGGTCCGTATCTCAAGCTCGGTATCTACAAGGGCTGGAAGGACCGGACGAACCCCGCGGGTGTGGTCAGCGAGCGCGTGCTCTATCACGACGAAGTGCGCATCGCCGGGCCGGGCGGCAGGTACGAGGACGTCGCACCGGGCGGTTCGAGCGTTCCTGTCAGGCGTCCGAGCCCGCCGCGCGTGAGGCTCGAGTGACTCGAAGCGGCGCGCGGCACGAGCGATCGCCGCGCGCCGTTTCAGCGGTCAGGACCGGTGCCGTCGACGCGCGCATGCGCCTGCCCTGCGCGTGCGGCGAACGCTACGACCTGTATGTCGCCCTCGATCGAAGTCCACACGACCCGGGGCTTACGGTGCGCGAGCTCGCGCAGCATCCGCGTCGCGTCGGCCGCCCCCAGCACGAGGAAGCTTCGATCCGCCGCCGCGATCCGTGCATCGATGTCTTCCACCGAAGCGAGCAGCGGAAGATTTCCCCATCGCTCGACCGTCCCGCGGCGGCAGGCGTACGCGCCGTAGCGCTGGTGACCGCGGTCCACGTAGGTGAAATCGAATCCGTCGAAGTAGTAGTCGACGCTCGGCACGCCGTTGATCACGAGGTCCTCGGGACGCGAGTGACGCGCGATCCATTCGGCGGCACCGCGCACGTCGCCTCGCGGCAGCAGGTGTGCACGCTCCCGGCGCGACACGTCGAGACGGAAGTTCACCCGTGCGGTCTCGATGTCGACGAGGTGCCGCGGCCTGAAGTCCTCCGAGAAGACGAACAGAAGAGCCGCCGCTGCAACTCCGGCGGCAGTGGCCCAGCGGCGCGCACCCAGAGGGCGCTCGACGACGCGAACGACGAGCGCACCGGCGACGACGAGCAGGACGGGATAGACGAAGAACAGATAACGGGTCTCGTGACGCGGCGGATCACTGGCGCTCGCCGCGGCCGCCATGCTCAGGATCAGCACGAGCAGCACGCGCTCGGCGGTGAGCGTCGATCTCGGCTGCAGGATGAGCCGCACCGCACAAGCGGCGAGCAGCAGGAAGAGACCGAGACTCAACGCGGGCATCGCTCTTCCCCAGGGAAGAGCGATCTCCTGCAGATAATCGGGGAAGCGAACCATCTCGTAGGCGAGCGCCACGAGCGGGTGACCGCCGAGCCAGCGAGCATCTTCCGCTCGCACCCACTCCGGGGCCGCGGCGCCGAAGCCCAGCCAGAAGAGCGCCGCGAGCAGCACGGCGGTCCAGTAGGGCAGCGCGGGGCGCGCGGCGAGCTCGCGCCAGTCGAGCGCGCCGATCAGCAGGAGAGCCAGCAGCACCGTGCCGAACGCGGCGAGCTGATGCACCAGAGCCAGCGCGAGGGCGAGGGCGAGCCCGGCAGCTGCGACCCAGCGATGGCGCATCGACCACGGCCAGCGCAATGCGGCGATCGCTGCGACCGCCGGCAGCAGGGCGAGCATCAGCCACAGCGGCCGCTCGCGAAGCACGTCGAGCACGGACGGAGTTGCCGCCGCAGGCTCGATCTCCGCGTCGGCGAAGAAGTCGTCGGGCAGCGCCGGCACGTCCGAGAAGTGGCGCAGATCGGCCGTGACGAGGAAATAGAGCGGCAGAACGAGAATCGCCGCGCCGGCGAGATATACCCAGTCGTGCCGGCGGAATCTCCCGTCAGGGCTCCGCAGGAAAGGTGGAAGGAGATTCGCCAGCGCGAGGAAGATTCCGCCTTCCCACGTGAGCGCGCCGAGCACGGACAGGGCCAGCATCGGCCAGAGCGCACGCCGCTCGCCGTCGACGGTGAAGCGCAGGAAGAAGACGACGTACCAGAGAAAGATCGCCTGGAAGGGCGCATACATGCGCCCGAAGCGCGCGATCTCGACCTCCCACACCGATATGGCCATCAGCCCCACGGCAAGGAGTCCGACGGCAGGTCCGTGAACGCGCCGTCCGATGAGATACGCGGCCGGCAGCGCCGCGAGGCTCGCGAGCACGGTTACGAGCCTCGCGGCGAGCTCCGGCGGCAGGTCGGCGAGGCGCAGACCGGCGACCGCGTACTGATAGGGAAGGCCGCGAGTGTAGAAGCCGCCGCATTCGTAGGCGGGCACGCCGAAGCGCAGGATGTTGTCGACGGAACGGGCGATGTAGTACTCGTCGACCGCGAAGGGCCATGCGCCCAGCCCGTCGAAGCGTGCCTGGATGCCGCAGACGAGCGCAGTCGCCGTCGCCGCGAGCAGCAGGACGAAGGGCCAGTCGCTGTAGACGGAGCTGCCGTTGCGCACGGATGTTCCGTCTCCGGCGTCGTCTACTGGAGTCGCTCCGGCGGATGCCGCGGCTCGCCCGCGTGCGGTGTGGGAACGGAGCCGCTCGCAATGAAATGAGAATTGCGGAACTCGGGCTTGCCGTAGCGCAGCGGCGCGCCTTCGGGTGTCACGACGCTCCCTCCGGCGGCGAGCAGCACCGCGTGACCCGCCGCGGTATCCCACTCCATGGTCGTGCCGAAGCGCGGATAGAGATCCGCTTCACCGGCCGCGACCAGACAGAACTTCAGCGAGGATCCGATCGAAACGAGCTCGGCGACGCGATACTTCGCGAGGAAATCGTCGGTTTCCGGCGTGCGGTGCGAGCGGGACGCCACGGCGGTGATGCCTGAGTCGGGCACGCTCCGCACGCGGATCCGCTCGCGTGGCCCGGGCGTCCGCGATCCTTCGTCGATGCGCATGCGGAATGCCTCGCCGGTGCGGACGTTGCCGGCATACAGCCAGCCGCGCGCCGGCGCATACACCACGCCGAGTGCCGGTGCGGCGTCCTGGATCAGCGCGATGTTGACCGTGAAGTCTCCGCGGCGCTGGACGAACTCCTTGGTTCCGTCGAGCGGGTCAACGAGGAAGAACGCGCGCCCGACGGCAGGAACGCGTCCTGCAGCGACTTCCTCCTCTGCGACGATCGGTATCCCGGGCGCGGCCTGCCGCAAGCGGGCGAGGATGACGGCTTCGGATGCATGATCGGCAGCGGTGACCGGCGATTCGTCCGCCTTGCTGCGTATCTCGAAGTCCGATGCGTAGTACTCGAGGATCGCGGCGCCGGCCTCGATTGCCGCGGCGATCATTCTCTCGAGCAACGCCGCTCCGTCCTGCAGGTCCTCGTGCGTCGTCATGCGCGGCGTCAGCCCGACAACAGCTCGTGCCGTGCCTGCACGACGTCCGCTCCGGTGCGCACGTCGGCGCCGCCCGCAGCTCCTGCCGCGGCCGGTGCCTCACTGCGGATAACCCTATCGATCTGGTAATCCTTGATCTCGCGTGCGTGGGTGAAAATGATGAGCTCTCCGAGCAGACCTATCGCAAAGAGCTGCAGCCCCAGCACCACGAGGAGCGAGGCCAGCAGCAGTGCAGGCCGGTCGGCGAGAGCTTGGCCGAACAGAAGGCGCTCCGCAACCACCCATGCGAGCACCACGGCGCCGACGCCGAACGTCGCAACGCCCAGCATGCCGAAGAAGCGCAGCGGCTTCTTGGTGAAGCGCACGAGGAAGAACACGGTGAAGATGTCGAGCAGCCGCCGGGCGTACTCGCGCAGGCTGTAGCGTCCGTCGAAGCGGTCGCGCTGCGACTGGCGCACGTCGATCTCGACGACTCTGAATCCCTGGCCGTTCGCGAGCACGGGAAGGAAACGGTGCTGATCGCCGTACAGCGCGATCTCCTCGAGCACGCGCCGTTTCATCGCCCGGGCGCCGCAGCCGAGATCGTGGAAGCGGAGCTTGGTCACCCATGCGATCAGACCGTGGAAGACGTTGCGGCGCACGGCTTCGAACCAGGTGCCGGCACGAGGCCAGCGCCGGCCGATCGCGAGATCCGCCGTATCGAGCGCGCGCACGAGCTTTCCGATCTCACCGCCTTCGATCTGATGGTAGGCGGGCAGCGTGACGACGATGTCTCCCGACGCGCGCTGGAAGCCGCTCATGAGCGCGGTCGCCTCGCCGAACCGGCGCGTCAGGCTGATGACGGTGATCGGCTCGCCGAGGGAGAGCAGCCGCTGCAGCCCCGCGGCGACGGCAGGCGAGGGTCCATCGAGGACGAAGATGACCTCGTACGAGAGCCCCACGGACTCGAGCCCGCGCTTGTACTCCTCGTAGAGGCCGGTGATCTCGGCGTGGCGCGAGCCGACGGGAACGATCACCGACAGCTCGACGGCCGCACCGTCTGCATCGACCGACTTCGATTCGTGCGTCATGCTGATCCTCGCGGATTCGTGATCGCTCTCGCCCGGATCTGCTGCGTGAGACCCGAGAATTCGTGCTCGCGGACGTCGCCGAGCCTGTAGGCGAGCTCGCCGAGCGCTCCACCGCAGAAAAGAATGAATGCCGAGCACAGGAAGATGACGCCGGAGCCTGCGATGGGCAGCGGGACCTCGCCGTCCCGCACGACCGCGAAGACCGTCCAGCCGAAGGCGATCGCGGCGATGAGGACGAGCGGCAGCGCGAGCAGGCCGAACCACAGCATCGGGCGCGCGGTGAACGACGCCACGGTCTTGATGACCATGAGATCGAGCAGCACCTTGTAGACGCGCGACAGCCCGTATTTCGATCTGCCGAACTTGCGCGGATGGTGCCGGACCTTGATCTCCGCGATCCGCGGTCCTGCAATCGACGCCATCGCCGGAATGAACCTGTGCATCTCGGAGTAGAGCGGGATGCGCTTGATGACGGCGGCCCTGTATGCCTTGAGCGAGCAGCCGTTGTCGCGGATCGGCACGCCCGTCACCTTCGCGATGAGCGCGTTGGCGATCCGCGACGGAATCCTGCGCGAGATCAGCTTGTCCTGGCGGTTGTGGCGCCAGCCGACCACGATGTCGTAGCCCTCGTCGATCTTGCGCAGGAGATTCGCGATGTCTGCCGGGTCGTTCTGCAGATCGCCGTCCATCGTGACGATGACGGCGCCGCGCGCCTGCTCGATCCCGGCGGCCATCGCCGGCGTCTGTCCGTAGTTCCTGCGGAACTTCACGACGCACACGTGGGGATCCGAGCGCGCCAGCTCCATGGCGATCTCGGGCGTCGCGTCCGAGCTGCCGTCGTCGACGTAGACGATCTCGTAGGTGACGTCGAGCGGCGCGACCGCCGCGGTGATCGCCGCATGCAGCGGCCGCAGACTTTCCTCCTCGTTGAAGAGGGGAACGACGATCGACAGATCGAGGTGCGAGGCCGTTGTCATCTTTTCTGATTCGGTCCGCGCGGCCGGCGATGAGCAGGGAATTCGCAAGAAACGTTCCTCCCCGGCGGCCGCCTGCCGCCGGCCACCGATCGCCCCGTGGCGGGCAGCCCGCTGCCACGGGTTGCCGGGTGCGCGCGAAACCGGGAGCAAGGCCCGTGCCGCGGAAACGGGAAGAAGGAGCCCTAGAGCGGCTCGTGCTCGCTCGTGTCCTCGTTCCGCCGCTCGAGGAGCGCTCGCAGCTCGGAGGGCCGCACGGTGCCGGTCGAGAGGAGAAGCGCCGTGAAGAGCGGCAGCGCGATCGCGAGGTGCAGCCAGGGGGAATGCGTCAGGAGACTCGCGCCCCCGTGGGCGACGGCGGCGAGCACGATCGGCACGCCCATCCAGGCCAGCAGGAGCCTCCGCGGCAGCGGAAGATCCGGCGAGGCGAGCAGCACCGCGATCTGCGCGAAGTCGCCGGACAACCGGGCGAGCGCGGCGCCGGCTATACCGAAGCGGGGAATCAGCGCGAGATTGAGCGCCGCCGCTGCGCCGACGCCCACCGCGAGCCCTCCGACGCGGCGGCCGTGCAGATCCGAGGACGTCAGCACGAGCCGCAGCCCCGACGTCGCGAATCGGAGGGCGATGCTCGGCGCCAGAATGGAAAGTGCGAGCGCCGACTGCGCGAAGGCGGCACCGAAGAGCCCGACCATGAGCGGTTCCGCGAGACCGGCGAGCATCAGGCCTCCGGTCGCGCCGAGTATCGACGCACCGCGAACCACCATGCGGCACGAACGCACGTAGCGCTCCCGATCGTGCCGGCTCTGCCGGAAGAGCACGGGCGAGACCACGCGCGATCCGAGGATCGACACCTTCATCGCGATGTCCGCCAGCCGGTCCGCCGCGGCGAAGAGCCCCGCCTCGACCATGCTGCCGAACAGCGAAAGCGCGATGACCTCGACGCGGTAGCTCATCTGGTACAGCAGGCCGCTGAGGCCATAGTGCCAGCTTCCGCGGATGATCTCGGGTGTGCGCGCGAGCTCGAGCCTGGGGCGCTCGGCTCTGAACGTCTTCCACGTCCACACGGCGCTCACGAGCAGGCAGGCGAGCACGTAGCTCCACGCGATCCCGGAGAGCGACACGTCGCCGACCATGGCGATCGCGACGAACGCCAGCACGGCGAGCGGCGTCGCGGCCTGGAAGGCGGCGTTGATGTGCATCTGCAGCCGCGCGGAGTTGACGCTCGCGAGAGATTCCTGCAGCGCGAAGAGCACGGCGTAGGCGAAGAAGATCGCGAAGTAATCCACGATCTTCGCGCCGTAGCCCAGCGCAGGCAGCGCGAGGAGCAGGACGGCGTAGACGAGCCCTGCGAGGATCAGCTTCAGGGCGAACGTCGTGCCGAGAAGGACCGGGATGCAGCGCGGATCGCGCGCCCCGTCCTGCACCAGCTTGTTGCCCATCCCGAACTCGACGAAGTACAGCGCCGTGAACGAGATGGCGTAGACGGTGCTGGTGACGCCGTAGTCGGCACGGCCGAGGCGGCGCGCGACGAGCGCCTCGACGGCGAGGAAGCAGAGCTGCGCGATGACGCCGCCCGCCGCCAGCGCGACCGCGTTCAGTGCGAGTCTCCGCACCAGACCGCCTCGCAGCATCGCGCTCTGCGCGAGCATCGAACGTTTCCTTCCCGATCAGCCGCTTCAGCGGCGCTTGAATACGACCCTGGCGGGATTGCCCGCGACGACGACGGCGTCGGGTATCCGGCCGGAGACCACCGATCCCGCGGAGACGATCACTTCATCTCCGACCTGCGCGCCGTCGAGGATCACCGAGTTCGCTCCGACGAGAACGTTGCGGCCGATGCGCGTGCCCCTCGAGACGTGCCCCTGCAGCCGCAGGGGCACGCCGAGCTGCGTGTAGCGGTACTCGCTCGTGATGATCACGCAGTTCGGGCCGATCAGACAGTTGTCCCCGATGTGCAGTCCTCCGGAGCCGGCGCCGATGAAGCAGCCCGTCGCGATGCTCGTGTGATCGCCGACGATCATCGGCCCGGACGCCTTCACCTTCGTGAAGGAGCTGATGTTGACGCCCCGACCGAGCCGCAGGCCGGGGCCGAGCTCCACTTCCGCGCGCGGAGAGACGCGTGCGCCGAACTTCAACCAGCACAGGAGACTGACGATCGGTGCCGGAATGAGGAAGCGGCGCGCGAACGACGCAAACTCCATCTCACGCCGCTTTGGGCGGCACCAGGGGCGAGGTGTCAGGGAATCTCACTCGTCCCGTCGCACGATACCACTCCGCGGTGCGCCGCAGACCTTCGTCGATGCCCACGCGCGGCTCGTAGCCGAGCTCGCGGCGTGCGCGATCGATGCGGAACGCGCGAACCTGGCGGAACCAGTCGACACGGCGCGGGAAGATCGGCGGCTCGATTCCGAAGGGCTTGCAGACCTTCTCGCATACGTGGCCGGCTGCGAGCAGCGGCCAGATCGGGTAGTGCGGGATCCGCACCGGGACGCCCATCGCCTTCGCCACGCGGCGGACCAGCTCCTCGATCGAGAAGTACTCGGCGTCGCCGATGATGTACGCGCGGCCGGTGCCCACGCCCTGCTGCGCGGCGAGCAGGAACGCGTCGACCAGGTTGTCGATGTAGACGGGGTGATAGAAGGTCCGGCCGCTGCCGAACATCGGGAACACGCCCTTCGCCACGCGCCGGAAGATCATCACGAAGCGACCGGGATCGCCCGGGCCGTAGATCGCCGTCGGACGGATGATCGTGTACTCGACCGGTGTGCCGTCGAGCACCTTGAGCTCGAGCTCACCTTCGTACTTCGTCTGCTGGTAGTAGTCGGCCGGTGCGATGGGCGAGTTCTCGTCGCCCGGCGGATTCTCGATGTGACCGTGCACGCCCTGCGTGCTGCAGTAGACGAGCTTGCGCACGCCGGCCCTGAGCGCTTCCTCGGCGACGATGCGCGTGCCGGTGACGTTCACGGCCCTGTACACCTCGTCGGGTACGCCGATCTCGCGGAAGGCGGCCGCGAGGTGCATCACGACCTCGGCGCCTTCCATGCTCCTTGCGACCGCATCGCGGTCGGTCACGCTCCCGTAGACGATCTTCGCACCCTTGCGCCGCAGCTCGTCGTCGATGAGCCCCGGCTGCTTGTCGAGGGCGACGACCTCGTGCCCTTCGCGGAGCAATCGATCGACCAGCGCGGCACCGGTGAATCCCGTGCCTCCAGTGACCAGAACTTTCATGTCTTCAATTCCTCCGCTGTGTGAATTCGCGCCCGTTGCCCGGATGGCTCCGGAGAGATCCGCGAATGCATCCGCTCGAGCCGCGCGCGCACATCGCGCAGCTCCGCGCTGCGCCGTGCGGCGGACCAGCCGTGGGCGGCCGCGAGCGTGTCGGCGCACCACTGGAGCTGCCCTTCGGTGAGCAACCCACGCTCCGCGTGATCCGTCGCGCGGAACAGCGCATCGCTCAGCGTCATGACCATCTCGTGCTCGATGCCGTAGGTCACGCGGCAGCGGAACACGTGCTCCGCCGCCGGCAGACCCTGCGCGGGAAGGGCGCACAGCGCTTCCGTGGCATTCGACCCGTACGTGCGGGCCGTCCACAGCACGGCGGGTTCCGACCGGTCGAGAAGCCTCGGAATTCCCGCGTCCTCCGCCGGGACCGGACGTGCACCGGGAAGCGGATCGGAGAAGCGCGCCCGGTGTCGCGGAGGACCAAGACGGTCGCGGACGCACGCGAGCACGTGAGCGGCGGTGGTGGGCGCCGTCGTGTACTTGATGCCTGCAAGGCTCAGCAGCCCTTCGATGCCTTCGTTGCGTCGGTGGTCGACGATGCTCGGACGCCTGGCGTGCTCCACCTCGTCGCCCGTGCCCGGCGTGATGCCGACGTGCACGGAGCGCACGTCTTCGGCTCGCAGCGCCGCGCTCGGGAGCGCATCGTTGACCTCGGCGACGAAACTCGCGATCTCCCGGGGAGTGACGCACACCGCGTCGGGGTCTCCCGTGTAGACGTCGTGCCAGGTTCCGATCACCGAGCAGTCCTGCCACGGCGAAACGAAGAAGAGCCTCCGGGCCCGTCCCACGACCGCGTCGGCCGGGCGGCGGCTCGCCACGCCGATCGCCGTGTCGCCGTCGAACAGGCGCCGCGTGACGAGATTGACGTTGCGCGACCAGAACAGGGGCGGCCGCGCCGGGCGACTCGCGCTCCGCGGCAGCAGGCGCTCCATCCACGGACCGGTCGCATTGATCGTGAGCCGTGCCCGCACCTCGAGCTCGCGACCTCCGATGCGGTCGCGCACCACCGCGCCTTCGACGGTGCCGCGATGCTCGATGAGCGCGACCGCCTCGGCGTGATTGACGGCCGCCGCTCCCGCCGCGACCGCATCCACGACGCATTCGAGCGTGAGGCGAGACGCATCGAGCATCTGGGCGTCGTACCACCACGCACCGCCGTTCACTCCCGGCCCGTCGAGCATCGGAAAGCGCTGAAGGAGCGCGCGCCGTCCCATGATTCCCGCGCGCGGCAGCCGGACGGTATCGGCTACACCGCGGTTGCGGTCTATCGCGGCGAGCTCGTAGACGAGAATGCCTGCGGCGAGCGCCGCGGGACCTCGCGCGCCCGCGCCGTGGGTGGGAATCACGAAACGCATCGGGCGCACGAGGTGAGGCGCGGCCGCGCGCCAGTCACGTTGGGCAGCGACGGACTCCCTCAGGCGGGGCAGATCGAGATGCTGCACGTAACGCAGCCCGCCGTGCACGAGCTTCGCGCAGTTGCGGGAGGTGGCACCGCCGAAGTCTTCGCGTTCGACGAGGGCGACCCGCCATCCGCTGCGTGCAGCGAGTCTCGCAAGCGCGGCACCGTAGATCCCGCCGCCGATCACCAGCAGGTCGAAGGATTCGCGGAGCGAGTCGATGTCGCGCTGCATGAGCGTCGCGTCTCCGTGCTACTTGCGACAGAAGGCCATCAGGTGATGGCCGAGCGGACGCGTCCAGGCGCGGGGGAGGGCGTTGAAGGCCTTGACGAACATCGCATTGAAGAGACGTGCCTTCAGTCCGCCGTGCACTTTGGTCGCCACGGGAAAACGCTCGGGGACGATGCGCACCTCCGCGAACGGGGAAAGGAGCCGCCGGAACTCGTCGATGGTGAACTGATAGAAGACGGGCGAGTCGAGGTGGTCGATCTCCACCTTCATCAGCCGCTGCAGAGCGTTGAGCCACGACCTGCGGTTGACGGTCATGATGATCGCCTCGCCGCCCGGTTTGAGCACGCGGTGGATCTCGCGCACCATCGCCTGCGGGTTCGGCGTGAAGTGCAGCACCGTGTGACAGAAGACCGCATCGAAACTGTCGTCCGGCAGATCGAGGCGCTCGCCGTTCATCACGTGGAACTCGCCCGTGAGACCGCGCTGCGCGAAGTTCGTGCGGGCGAGCTCGATGGAATGCGGTGCGAGATCCACGCCCGTGCAGATGGCGCCGGCTTTCGCGAAGCGCGACAGATCGTTGCCGACGCCGCAGCCGACGTCGAGCACCTTCCTGCCGCGGTACGCCGCGAAATTCACCAGCCGCGGCAGATAGTGCAGCTTCTCGTAGCGGTACGCTTCGATCTCCTCGAAGAACTCGCGGGTGCCGGCGGGGCTGCGTGCGACCTTCCAGTCGTGCACGTGACCGTTCCAGTATTCGCGCACGGCGGCCAGCCGCTCGCCATCCTGCATCGATTCCCCGTGCGGCTCCGCCACGGGCGGTTTCAGCTCTGCATTCATGTGCCGCTCTCGCGCTCCTCTCGTCTTCGCCACCACGCGCCTTTCAGCCCGCAGGCGCGGTCATCGTCCGGGTGCGCAGCTCGAGGCGCCGCAGCACGCTGTCGTAGAAGTCCGCGACACGGCGCATGTACGCCTCGTGGGAGTACTTCGCTTCCGACAGCCGCTGCGCGGCCTCGGCGAGCCGCCGTCCGTACTCCGGATCGCGAAGGAGACGCAGCATGCCTGCGGCGAGGCCATCCGCCGTCGCAGGAACCAGCTCCGCGACGCTCCGGTCCAGCGTCTGCGTGTGCGTCGGCAGGTCGGTCGCGACGATCGGTCGGCCCGAGCGCAGATAGCCGTAGATCTTGAGCGGTGTGTTCGTGCCGCTCGAGCGCGGCGAGACGATGATTTCCGCCGCCTGGATGAAGGCCGGAATGCGCTCCGGATGCACCTGCCCGACGAAGGTGACGCGACCGGTGAGCCCGAGGGCCGCGGCGCGCTCACGCTTCGCCTCGACCTGCTCGGGCCGCCCGCCGACGAGCACCAGATGCGCGTCCTCGTCGTGCGCGCAGACGGTCGCGAACGCATCGAGCAGGAGATCGAGCCCCTGATAGGGCTCGAACGTACCCGTATAGAGAATGATGCGCCGGCCTGGCGGCAGGGCGGTGAGCTCCTGCGGAGTCCGCAGGTCGCTCGCGAAGACGACCGAGTCGTCGGCGGTGTTCTCGATCATCGCATGCGGTTTGTCCGGAGCGGTCCGCGTGGCGATGTCGGCGAGGTCCTGGCAGATCGTGATCACGCCGTCGCACGTCGTGAGCACGTGGCGCTCGAGCGCCGCGAATGCCCGACGGAAGACCCCGAGGTTGAACGACCTGAAGTTGTCGAGCTGCTGCGGAAGGCTGCTGTGCATGTCGTACACGTGCGGAATGCCGTACATGCGCGCGAGCGGCGCGCAGAAGAAGGCGGCTTCCTCGTGTGAGTGGATCAGTTCGTAGCGGCCCGCGCGGCAGGCACGCCACGTCTCCCACATGAGCGGCAGGTCGAGCAGGAGTTTCTCGAAGGACGGTCCGATCCTCACGTCGCGCACGAAGGGCACGCGCCGTGAACGCACGATGCGCACGCCGTCGATCTGCACGTCCTGACCGAAGGGATAGGTGATGAGATCGATGCGGTGTCCCAGCGAGGCGAGCGCGCGGATCCGATGCAGCACGCTGAACGGCGTGCCGCGGGGCCGGAAGAACGGCTGCGGCGCCACCATCAGAATCCTGAGCGAGCGGGGAGCCGTCATCGCGCGGAGCTCCCGCCGTGGCCCTTGTGGTGCCGCAAATACTCTTCAGTTTGTACTAATTCCCCTGCGTGACCGGGTGCAGTTGGCGGGAGACATGCGTGGAGGGGCTGCGGACGAGTAGCCATGGGCGTCGCTGTTGTTGATCTTTCCGTTTACGGGCGGCATCGGGTGCCGTTCGCGACTCCCCGACGACTGCACGGGCCGTAGCAATAGTTGTGCCATGCGCTGCTGCCGCCGCGGCACCGGTTCGGCCCGGTTCTTGCAAACGGCTTGCCGTCGGGCTTCGACCACTTTCATCTTTCATCTGCGGGAGACGACGAGATGCTCGGGCGTGATGCGCTTGCGCGGACCCGCGCGCCGGATCGGGCCCGGGTATGACCCGCTCACGCCTGGCCGGCACCGCGCTGCGTGTAACGGTGAGCGCCGCCGTGTTCGCGGCGCTCGTCGAGTACGTCGGACTCGAGGCCATCGTCGCTCAGCTTCGCGCGATCGATGCCCGTTTCGTCGCGCTGGCACTCCTCCTGCTCGTCGCCGAGAGTCTGGTCCGCTGTGTCAACTGGCGACAGCTCGCGCGCGAGGTCGGATGCGCGCTTCCGCTGCGCGAGGTCGTGCATGCCTATTACGTCGGCGGGTTCATCGGCGCGGTACTGCCGTCGACGCTGAGCACCGATGCGGCTCGCAGCACGATCGTCGCCATGCGTAACGGCAGCCGGGTCGAGGTGCTCCTCGCGACGACCGTGACACTGAATCTGATCAGTCTCGGCGCCGCGAGTCTCTGCGCGCTGCTCGCGTGTCTCTGGATCTTCGCGCGGTCGGGCACGCTGCCGCCCACCGCGCTCGCGGCGCTCCTCGCCGGCGGGGGATATCTCGCAGGTCTCGCCGTGCTCGGCATGCTTGCGGGAAGACTCCGCGCACGGGTACCGGGCGCGGACTCCGATGCTTCATCGGGCGCAGGACGAGGGGTGTTTCACGCCGTCCGGCGCGTGGCGGAGCGCTTCGCCGGCTCGCTGCTCGTGATCCGTAGCGGGGCAGCCGAGATCGGCCGAGTCGGCGCGACGGCCGTCGCGAGCTTCGCATTGCGCACGGCAGGCATCCAGGCGCTCCTCGTGGGTGCGGGAACTGGCGTGCCCTGGGCAGGGCTCGTCGTGGTCGGTCCGCTGCTCGCGATCGCTGCCGTCCTGCCGATCTCGGTTGCAGGCATCGGCGGACTGCAGGCCGTCACGGTCTACGTGCTCGGCGAGTGGGGCGTCTCGCCGGAGCAGGCAACCGCCGTCTCACTGGTGCACACCGCACTTTTCGTCGTGCTGCACGGCCTCGGTTCCATTCCCTACGTGCTGGCTCGCCCGGCCCTCGCGCAGACCGCGCCTCGAAAGAATCTCTCTTCCGGCCCTCCGCACTGAGTCACGCAGAAAACCGCAAGCCTTGCTGTCGACGATAAGCGACAGCTCGAACGTTGCCGGTATGCGGTTTGCAGTGGCACTCGCCTGGTTTCAGGCGAGGGAGGAATGGATGAGCACGATTCTGGTCACCGGGGCAACGGGATTCACGGGCGGGCATCTCGCGAGGACGCTGCGCAGGAGGGGTCACCACGTACGGGCCCTCGTGCGCGATCCTGCGCGAGCGGCGAAGCTCGCGGCCGAGGGCATCGAGCTCGTCAGGGGCGACGTCACGGATCCCGGCTCCGTCGCGCGCGCTGTGGATGGCTGTGAATTCGTCTATCACATCGCGGCGCTCTATCGTGAAGCGCGTCATCCGGACGACGTCTACTGGCGCGTGAACGTCGACGGCACCGCCAACGTGCTCGATGCCGCGGAACGCGCCGGCGTGCAGCGTGTGATCCACTGCAGCACCGTCGGCGTGCACGGCGACGTGAAGCGGATGCCCGCGGACGAGAAGGCGCCCTATGCCCCCGGGGACATCTATCAGAAGACCAAGCTTGCCGGCGAGCGCATCGCGCAGGAGCGCTTCGCGAACGGTCTGCCGGGCACCGTGGTCCGTCCGGCAGGCATCTACGGTCCCGGCGACATGCGTTTCCTCAAGCTCTTCCGCGCCATCAAGAACCGCACGTTCCTCATGATCGGAGACGGCGAGACGCACTATCACCTCACCTACATCGACGACCTCGTCGAAGGGATGATCCTGTGCGCGGAAAGTCCGCAGGCCGTCGGACAGACCTATATCCTCGCAGGCCCGCGTCACACGACGCTCAATGAGCTCGTGGCGGCGACGGCGCGTGCCGTCGGATGCCGGCCTCCGCGCGGTCGCATTCCGGTGTTTCCGGTCATGGCGGCGGCCAGGCTCGCCGAGAGAATATGCAGGCCGCTCGGAATCGAGCCGCCGCTGCACGAGAGGCGGGTGTCGTTCTTCATCAAGAACCGCGGCTTCTGCATCGACAAGGCGCGCCACGAGCTCGGGTACGTGCCTCGCGTGGAGCTCGAGGAGGGCATCCAGCGCACGGCGCAGTGGTATCGAGCCAACGGTCTGCTGTAGGCGCCGCAGGAACGCAGCTTGCTTTTGACTCTGCGTGTCCTTCTCTTCGAGGGCGCCGAGGGGGGAACGTTCCCGGACCTCGCCGCCGGTGATACGTCGCCCGGTAAGCAGAATGCAGACAGCGGCATCGGCAGAATTCCTGGATTCGCTTCTCGAGAAGGTGCGCGGGCTCGATCCTCTGAGCCTCGACCCGGTCGAGGTGCGAAGGATCAGCAGGGAAGCGCGCCGCGCGGGGCGAGCCGCGGACCTGCGCGTCGCCTTTGCGGGCAACGTCGTCTTCGATCCGCTGCCCGAGTTCCTCGAGGCGCAGCTCCTGTGTCGCGGCATGAAGGCGGTGTCCTACACGGCGCCGTTCGGTCAGCCGCTTCAGTCGCTGCTCGATCCACGCTCGGCTCTGCGGCAGTTCGATCCCGACTTCCTGCTGCTCCATTTCGAGCTCGAGGCGCTGCTGCCCGGAATCGTCGACCGGCGCGCGGCGGACGCCGACTGCTGGAAGGCAGGCGTGTCGGAGGTGCTCGAGGCCATCCAGCCGACGGTGCGCGCGGCGCTCGACCACACGCGCGCGGTGGTCCTGCTCACGAACTTCGCCGGTCCCGACTGCTACGAGCTCGGCATCGCGGATTCGCGTGCGGAGTTCGGCGAGCAGGAGTTCTTCGCGCAGCTCAACCTGGAGCTCGCGCGCACGTTCCGCACGGAGCCGCGCGTGCAGATCGTGGACCTCTGCCGGCTCACCGCGTGGTACGGCCGCGGCCGGGCGCGCGACCGGAGGATGTACTACCTCGCGAAGAATCCCTGGCACGAGGGATTCCTGCCGGTGTTCGCCGACGAGATCGTGCGGCACATCGGCGCGGCTCTCGGCCGGGTGCGCAAGTGTCTGGTCGTCGATCTCGACAACACGCTCTGGAGCGGCGTGCTGGGTGAGGACGGACCCGAAGGCATACGCGTCGGCAGGGGCGATCCGGTTGCCGAGGCGCACTACGATCTGCAGCGGCGCATCCTTGCGCTCAGGAAGCGCGGGATCCTGCTCGCCATCTGCAGCAAGAACAATCCGGAAGACGTCGAGGAGGTCTTCCGGGTGCGGCGGGATATGCCTCTGCGACGCGAGGATTTCGTGGCCGTGCAGGTCGGCTGGGAGAACAAGCACGAAGGGCTGCGGCGCATCGCCGAGCAGCTCAACATCGGCACCGACAGCCTGGTGTTCCTCGACGACAATCCGGCGGAGATCGAGCTCATCCGCCAGACGATGCCCGAAGTCGAATGCGTGCTCCTGCCCGAGGACCCGGCGCAGAGGCCGATGTGTCTCGACAGGGTCCACGGCCTCGACCGCGCGATCGTCACTGCCGAGGACCTCGCGAAGACGCGCCAGTATCAGGAGAACGCCGCACGGGATTCGGAGCGGCTCAGGTTCGACGACATCGAGGCGTACCTGCACAGCCTCCGGACGTGCATCGGCATCCGCCGGGCGTCGCCCGACCTCATGCCGCGCGCGCATCAGCTCTTCACGAAGACGAATCAGTTCAACGTCACGACCCGCCGCTACTCGCTCGAGGAGCTGCGCCGCTTCGCGGCCGATCCGACGTGCAGACTGTGGATGGTGCGCGCCGCGGACCGCTTCGGCGAGCTGGGCTGGATCGCGGCCGTGCTCGTGCGCGACTTCGGCCGGGCAGTGGCGCACATCGACAGTTTCGTGCTGAGCTGCCGGGCGATGGGCCGCGGCATCGAGACGGCGATACTCAACTACGTGAAGCGCGCCTGCTTCGAGAGCCCGGAGCGCGTCGCGCTCACCGCGGAGCTCATTCCGACCGCACGCAATCTGCCCGTGCGCGAGCTGTACGAAACGCAGGGTTTCACGGTCGTGGAACGTCGGGAGGACGGGGCCAAGCGCTATCGCCTCGAGCGCGCGGCAGCGACCGATCTGCCGTGCTCATGGATCGAGATCGAGGAGTCGTGATCGTGGAGGACCGGCTGCGGAACGTGATTGCAGAGATTCTGGACATGCATCCCGACGAAGTGACGCCCGACATGGTGCGTCGGGAATGCGCCGCGTGGGACTCGATGAACCATCTGCGCATCATCACGGCGGTCGAGCACGAGTTCGGCGTGACGCTGGCGATGGACGAGATCGAGCGGGTCCAGACTCCGGCAGAGCTGCAGCGGATGATCGACGACCATCTCGCGAAGCAGGGCGGCCGGACTACGGGAGCAGGAAGCGTCGGTCCCGCATCGAGGCAGTCGATTCCCTGATCGCTTTCCCGCGCACGGACCGCCGTCGGTCCGGCGGCGGGCTCAGCCCACCGCGCGCAGCGGTGCCCCTCCCAGCGCGACGTCGCGCCGTTTCAGCGGCTCGCCGCGCCGGTCGAGGAACTGCTCGGCCCAGATCTCGGTGGCGACGGCCGTCCAGATGCGCATCGCGGCTTCCGCATCGTAGCGCCCCCTGCGGCGTGCACGCCTGAGCGCGAGCAGCTCGTCGTAGCGGAAGAAGCCCCGGCGCCGCACGCGGTCGGGCGCCAGAAACTCATCGAAGAGCGCATCGATGGTCGAGGCGAACTGCTCGTCGTAGCGCATGCGCATCGGGAATTTCGGCAGATTGCGCAGCTCGTCGGGCACGAGCGCGCGCAGCGCCCGGCGCAGGATGTACTTCTCCTTTCCGCGCCGGATCTTGAGCGCGTCGGGCAGGGTGAACGCGTAGTCCATGAGCGCGCGGTCGGCGAAGGGCGTCGCGAAGTCGACGCCCGAGGCCTGAAGCGTGCGCTCTATGCGTGCGAGCCCGGCCCCTTCCTGCGCGCTCGTGACGAGGAAGCGATTGAGGAACTCGGGCCCCGGTGGCGGAAGGTCCGGCAGTCCGGGCGTGTACCGTGCGCCTTCGATGCCCGGTACGGGAGGCAGCGCGCCCCGGAAGTACAGGCGGTCGATGATGCGCGCGAGCGGGCGCCGGGGCGGTCGGCCCGACTGTGTCCGTGCGTAGAACTCGACGAGATCGCGCCGCAGGGGTGGCAGACGCGAGGCGAGCCACAGGAGCTTGTGGCGCGGCATTCCGGCGAAGAGCGCATCGGCGCTCATGCCGGTCATCAGCCAGTCGAAGCCCCGAGCCTGCGCGGCACGACCGAGCTCGATGAACTGCGCGGTCTCGCTGCGGCCGACCGGATTCTCGAGATGCCAGACGACCTCCGGCAGGACATCGGCGAGATGCCGTGGAGTCACGATGACGGGATGGTGCGCGCCGCCGAGATGTTCCATCACCATCGCGGCAGTGCGGATCTCCGGATCGTCGTGATCGTCTCCGGCGGTGAAGGCCACGAGCTCCGCCTCGGGCGCGCTGCGCCGGCACGCGTAGGCCACGCCGATCGAATCGATTCCTCCGCTCAGCGCGATTCCGACGCGATCGCAGCCTCCGACGAGATTGCGCGTCGCCTCGAGCAGCAGAGTCCCGATGCGCTCGCACGCGGCATCCTCGCTCGTCGGTGCGACCGCGAGAGCGAGCGGCCGCATGTGCTGCGCGTCCTCGCGCGTGCCGTTGCGCGCGAAGCGCAGCATCGCGCCCGGCGGGACCGAAAGGACGTTCCTGAGAAGCGTCCGGTTACCGGGTACGCGCTTGTGACACTGCAGGTACTGCAGAGCGTCGAGATCGGGCTCGGCGGGCACTTCCGCGAGCGCAAGGAGCGCCTTGTACTCGCTCGCGAAGGCGATGCCACCTCCCGGCAGCACGCAGTAGTAGAGCGGCTTCAGTCCGATGAAATCGCGCGCGAGGAGGAGCGATTGCGTCCGCTCGTCCCATGCGGCGATGGCGAACGTCTGATTGCCGGACTCGAATGCGGCGAGACCTTCGCGCGCGAAGCGGCCGGCGACGATGGACTCCGCATCGTCACCGCGCAGGGTCGCGGACGCAGAGACGACTGCCGTCAGTGACTCATGCCGCAGCGGTTCCGGCTCGCGCTTTCCTGCGGCGCCCAGGTATACGCCCCTGGCGACGTGCCTCCAGTGTACGAACGGACCGCGATGCACGAGCCGACTTCCCATCTCGTCGAGCTCGGCGGCGGTCGCCGCTCCAACGACACCGAAGATTGCGCTCATCTGCCATGCCTCGCTGAGCCTGCGCGGCGGACGTGCCGCGAGGTTCGTGACCGATGCGCATGCAAGGCGTGTACCACGGCAGGACGCCGAGGACGGCGCGCCGCCGGCAGCGGACGAGGGAGGAGTGAACCGGCGCCCTCTCCCCGCCGTGCGTGGAGGAGAGGGTTACGGATGAACGCTTACTGACGCTGCTTGAATTCGTCGGGCGAGAGCTGATGGCGTGCCAGCAGCTTGTAGAAGTCGGTGCGGTTGCGCTTTGCGAGCCGCGCCGCCTGACTCACGTTGCCGCCCGTGATCTGCAGGATCTGGGACAGGTAGCTGCGCGTGAACTCGTCGCGCGCCTCGTCGAACGAGGGCAGACGCCCCGGCGAGCCGCCGAGCGACTGCTGCACGAGCTCCACGGGGATGATCGGCGTCTGCGAGAGCGCCACGTTCTGGCGGACGACATTCTGGAGCTGCCGGATGTTGCCCGGCCAGTCGGCCGTCGCGAGCAGCTCCACGGCCTCGGGCGCGTAGATCTTACGCACACCGCTCTCCTGCGCGATCTGCGCGAGGAAATGCGCGACGAGCAGCGGGATGTCCTCGCGCCGCTTGTTGAGCGGGGGCATCTCGATGTGCACGACGTTGAGCCGGTAGTACAGGTCCTCGCGGAAGAGGCCCTGTGCCATGAGCTGATGCAGGTCGCGATGCGTCGCCGAGATCACGCGCACGTTGACCGGAATTGCCTCCGTGCTGCCGACGGGACGGATCACGTTCTCCTGCAGAACGCGCAGGAGCTTCACCTGCAGCCGCATCGGCATGTCGCCGATCTCGTCGAGCATCAGCGTGCCGCCGTCGGCCGCCTGGAAGAGTCCGCGGTGCGAGCGCGTGGCGCCGGTGAAGGAGCCCTTCTCGTGCCCGAAGAGCTCGGACTCGAGGAGGTTCTCCGCCATGGCGCTGCAGTTGATGGCGATGAACGGCTTGTTGCGCCTCGGGCTCGCCTTGTGGATCGCGCGCGCGAGCAGCTCCTTGCCCGTGCCGGACTCGCCGGTGATCAGCACCCGCGCATCGGTTCCCGCGACCATGTGCGCCTGGGCGAGCTTCTCTTCCATGAGCGCGCTGCGCGTGATGATCTCCGCGCGCCAGTCCTCGTCCGAGGTGCCGAATCCCGAGATGCGCAGTGCCTTCTGCACCTGATCGAGCAGCTCCTGCTTGTCGACCGGCTTGGTGAGAAAGCCGAACGCGCCCATCTGCGTCGCCTGCACGGCGTCCGGAATCGTGCCGTGCGCCGTGAGGATGATCACCTTCAGGCCCGGCCAGCGGTTCTGCAGCTCCTTGAGCAGCCCGATACCGTCCATCTGGTCCATGCGCAGGTCGGTGATCACGAGATCGGGTCGGAAACGGCTTGCGGCGGCGAGCGCCTGCGCGCCGCTCTCGACGGCCTCGACGTCGTAGTTCTCCGCGCGCAGGCGGATGGTGAGCAATCGCAGCAGGCCCGGGTCGTCGTCGACCACCAGGATGCGCGCCTTGCGTTTGCCGGTCTGAGTCACTGTGTACGTCCTTCCGTGTTGGGTTTGCGTTCGCTGAGCGATTTCTCGATGTTGGCGATGGCATCGAGCTTCGCCCGCGCCTCGCTGAGCTCCTTGCGCAGACGGGCGTTCTCGTCGAGCTCGGCCTGCAGCCGCTTGTTCACGGCCGCGAGGCGCTCACGGTCCGCCCGGGAGGCGTCGCTCTGCAGGCGGCGGTTCTCCGCGGTCAGGGTGAGCTGGCTGTCGACCTTCTGCAGCTCGAGGAAGGCGAGGGCGCGCTCCACGGGCAGCAGCGTTTCCGGCGCAGCGAGCAGCTCCCGGAGGAGGCGCTGCGCGCGGGCCAGGTCGGTACCCGTGTGGCCGGGCACCGCGAGAGCCAGCGCAAGGCGCAACTGATGGCTCGGTGTGGGGGCCAGATCGAACTCGCGCTGCGTCTGGGCCATCATCTCGGCCTGCTCGGCGGGCGGGCTCAGCATCAGCCGCTGCAGCGTCTCGAGGTAGCCGGCCAGCGCCATCGCCGAAGTCGTCGCGCGATCGATGGGCGGCGTGGCGTCCGCGCCTGCGGAATCCCGCCGCAGAGGGCCGCTGGTGCAAGCACACAGCACCGCGCAGGCGGCCATCATCAGGGCCGTCCGGGCGAGTCGGCGGTCAGGCTGCATGTGCGGTTTCCTTGGCTGGCGGGGTCTGGCTCTTGTCGCCACCGGCGGACCTGACCGGCATCGTGATCCGGAAGTGCGCACCCGGGAACTCTCCGTCGATGAGCTGGATGGTGCCACCGTGAGCCGAGACGAACTCGAGCACCACCGAGAGTCCGATCCCCGTGCCCTTGACGCTCGAGCCCTGCGGCGTGCGCGACGTGTAGAACGCCTCGAAGATGTGCGCGCGCTCGTCGTGCGGAATCCCCGGTCCGCTGTCGGCGACGTCGAGCACGAGCTGGTCGCCGGACGTGCGTGCGCTGATGTGAATGGTGCCCCCCTTCGGCGAATACTTGACGGCGTTCGACAGCAGGTTCTCCAGGATCAGACGCATCTTGCCGCGGTCGGCGTACAAAGTTACATCCTCGATTCTCACGTCGAGTCGTACACGCTGTGACAGCAGAGTGAGCTGCTGGTTCTCCAGCACCTGCTTGACGAGGGGCCGCAGGCGGAACTCGCTGAGCTCCAGGCCCACGGCATTGGTCTGCCATGCAGTGTAGGAGAGCAGGTTCTCTATGAGCCGCTGCAGCTTGATGCCGTTGTCGCGCAGGATGGCGGTGACCTCGCGCTGATTGGAATCGAGCTCGCCGACGGCGCCGTCCATCAGGAGCTCCGTGCCCTCGCGGATGTTGGCGAGTGGCGTCTTCAGCTCGTGCGACATGTGTCGCAGGAAGCGGTTGCGCTCCTGGGCGAGATCGAGGAGCCGGTTGCGCAGCCATTCGAGCTGGCGGCCCAGGCGCTCGAGGTCGCGCGGCCCCGAGACGGAGATGGGCCGCGAGAACGTACCGCGTCCGAGCTCGCTGATCGCACGGTCGATCTGGCGCAGCGGGCGGCCCACGGCCAGCGTCAGGGCGAGGATGGCGACCAGCGTGAGCGGCAGGAGCAGGGCCGCCTGCCAGAAGAGACGCCGCTGCTCACGCCGCGTGCGCTCCTGCAGTGCTGCAACCTCCGCGTCGATCTGCGCGTTGCTCTGCTGGGCGACGCGCTCGGCCAGCGTGCGGAGCTCACCGAAAAGGTCGGTGCGGCCGGAGCCGCCCCGCGGCAGCGACACCACCTCGCGGCTGATCTCGCCCTGGAGCTTCGTGAGCTCCTCCAGCGTGCGTCGGGCCGCTTCCGTGCGCAGGTGCTCGCCGAGCTGCGCGAGGGTGGCGGAGAGCCGTTCGTTCTGCGCCTGATAGAGCTCGAGGAAGCGCGGGTCGTCGAGGACCTGATACTGGAGGGCCGTGCGCTCCAGCGAGCCGATCTGTGCGTAGAGGTCCTGGCTCGCGCGGGCCGCGCGCACCCCTTCGACGACGAGCTTCTGGCTCGTGTCCGCCAGTGCCCGGATTTGCAGCGCAGCATTGGCGATCGCCACGAGCAGCGGCACCGCGATCACCGCGAGGCCGAGGAGCATCAGGCTGCTCAGGGACTTGGGTCGGGCCCAGCGCATTGGCGGACTCAGCGGTCGTGGATCCTCTGGCGGCCAATCCCGTCCCGCCGGCCTGTGCGCCCCGCAGACCGGGAACCGGCCGCCGAGGCGCAGATTCTATCGCTCATTCCCAGGGCTCCCGAAGCAGCCGACGTTCCCACTCGATGGACGTGCGCACGATGGTGTCGAGGTCGTCGAGCCGCGGCTCCCAGCCGAGGACCGAGCGGATCCGCTCGGCGCGCGCCACGAGAGTAGGAGGGTCCCCGGGACGGCGCGGTTCCTCGCGGATCGGGATCGGGTGACCCGCCACGCGCTGCACGCTCGCGAGAACCTCGCGCACGCTGTAGCCGTGGCCGTAGCCGCAGTTGAGCGTCGTCGATGCGCCGCCGCCACGCAGGTAATCGAGCGCGTCGAGATGCGCCCGCGCGAGGTCCGTCACGTGGATGTAGTCTCGCACGCCCGTGCCGTCAGGCGTCGGATAATCGGTGCCGTAGATGCTGATATGCGGTCGCTTGCCCACGACGACCTCGGCGGCGACCTTGATGAGCAGAGTCGCCTGGCGCGTCGACTGGCCGATGCGCCCTTCCGGGTCCGAGCCCGCGACGTTGAAGTAGCGCAGGGCGACGTAGCGCAGCGGACCGGCTGCCGCGAGGTCGCGCAGCATCCACTCGGACATGAGCTTCGACGTGCCGTAGGGGTTGATGGGCGCAGTCGGCGAATCCTCGTCCGCGATGCCTCCGGGCGGTATCCCGTAGACCGCCGCGGTCGAAGAGAACACGAAGTGGCGTACGCCGTGCTCCGCGCAGCACTGGAGGAGACTGCGCGTCGCGCAGGTGTTGTTGCCGTAGTACTTGAGAGGCTCGCGTACGGACTCCGGCACGATGGTGTGGGCGGCGAAGTGCATCACGGTGTCGACGTCGTGCTCGCGCATCACCCGCAGCACGAGGTCGCGGTCGCCGACGTCGCCGACGACGAGCGGCGTACCTTCGACCGCCTGACGGAATCCGGTGACGAGATTGTCGAGGACCACGACCCGTTCGCCGCGCTCACGCAGCTGCAGGACCACGTGGCTGCCGATGTATCCGGCCCCGCCCGTGACCAGGACGGCTCGATCGCTCATGTTCGCATGGTCCTCGTGAGGCTACGCTTGACGAAAGCCGCCATGATAGACGAAACGGAACCCGCGGACCGGCCGGGCGGAAGAGGAGCGGATCGGCGCCGGCGAGCGATGAAAGGTGCGCGCAGACCCTTCGCCGGCCTCGCTCCGGAGGTCGTTCTCGACGCCGCCGAAACGTTCGGGTTCGGCGGAGACGGTCGCCTCTTCGCGCTCAACAGCTACGAGAACAGGGTCTATCAGCTCGGGCGGGGCGAGGGCGCGGTCGTGCTCAAGTTCTATCGTCCCGGCCGCTGGACCGATGCGCAGATCCTCGAGGAGCACGCGTTCGCGCAGGAGCTCGCGGCGGCCGAGCTCGCGGTCGCGGCACCGATCGCGCGCGACGGACGCACGCTGCTGCGCTTCGGGGAGTTCCGCTTCGCCGCATTCCCCTGGCTGCCCGGCCGCGCCCCCGAGCTCGATGCGCCCGGGGCGCGTGAGGTTCTGGGCAGGGCGCTCGCGCGGATGCACGGGATCGGAAATCTTCGCGCGTTCAGCTCGCGCCCGGCGCTCACGATCGAGCGACTGGGCTACGAAGCACGCGAGCGTGTGCTCGGCAGCAGACTCCTGCCCGAAGCGCTGCGCGACAGGTACGCCGACGTCTCCCGGCGGCTGCTCGAGCGGATCGAGGCGGTGTTCGCGGAGACGGGGCCCGTACGTACCCTGCGCCTCCACGGCGACTGTCAGCTCGGCAACCTGCTGTGGGACGAGCACGGGCCGGTCTTCGTCGATCTCGACGACTGCATGAGCGGTCCCGCGATCCAGGATCTCTGGATGCTCCTCTCCGGGAGCCCCGACGAGCAGCGGCGGCAGTGGAGCGAGCTGCTCGAGGGCTATCAGCAGTTCGCCGACTTCGACTTCCGCGAGCTGCGTCTCATCGAGCCGCTGCGGGCGCTGCGCATGCTGCACCACGCTGCCTGGATCGCGCAGCGCTGGGACGATCCGGCCTTCCCGCGAGCCTTTCCCTGGTTCGCGGAGCGACGGTTCTGGGAGAACCACGTCACGGATCTCCTGGAGCAGCTCGCCGCGATCGACGATCCGCCCCTCCTGCGCTACTGACGCCCGGGAGGCGCGGACGGCCCCCGCGCGCCGCGGGCCGATGCCCGGGGCGCAGGAAGCGTGGAGCAGGTACGTGTCTCGGCAGCGTGCGACGATGTATCGTTCGTGCGGACGCGAGCCGCTGTGCGACAGGAGCCCTTGTCACGATGAGAACGCGGATACATCGAGCGTGCGGGATGGCGACTGCCGTCGTGCTGGCCTGCGTGAGTTGCGGCATCTCCGAAGAGGGAGCATCCGGGGGCGCTTCCGCAACCGCCATCGTGGCGACGCAGCCGGCGCAGAGTGGCACGGCGCAGGCGGGCGCTCGCAGCGCGGACATGGTGCGCGCGGTCGGCGGCGGGGCGTCGAGCGGACCCGTCGAGCTGCTCTTCGATCTCAAGTCGCGGCCGGAAGTCGGGGAGCCGGTCGACATCGAGCTGGCGCTGACTCCGACGACCGAGCTCACTCGCGTCGAGGCCACCTTCAGGGCCGGCGAGGGGCTGGAACTGCGCTCCGGCGCGGAAATGCCGGTTCTCGAGCGGCCCGAGCCTGGCGTACCGGTTTCGCACGTGCTGACCATCGTTCCGCGCCGCGACGGCATCTTCTCCGTGATGGCCATCGTGCATGCCGACTCTTCGGACGCTGCCCGCACCGTGACGTTCTCCATTCCGATCATCGCGGGCGCCGGAATCACCGACGCGGTCGCACAGCAGGGTGCTGCTGCCGAAGGGGGGCGCACGAACGCGTCGAACTGAGCGGGTGTCCGTCGCGCCCCGTAAGCCTCGCCCTCCACAGCCGGTCTGATCCGGCGGCGGCTTCTTTTCGGAACGGCGGTCGAATTCGGGAGCTGCATCACGGGGCATCCCGGTCGGCCACTTTTATGATGCCGTTCAGGTCAGGCCGCTTGCCTTATGTCTAATTCCCCGACAGCTCGCCGGGACGTGCGCCGTTTCGCCGATCCCGCGTCGCAGTCCGGCGAGGCGCCCGGCAGCCCGGACGTCTCCGCGTCCGAGACGACCACGCTCGTGCGCGTGGGTGATGCGCCTGCGCGGGGAATCCACAACGGTCTGCATCCGCAGCTCCGCGCCCAGCTCCGCGAGCTCGAGCTGCGTACGGGCAGGGCGACGCCGGACCTTCCCGCGCTGCTGCAGCTCATCAGCGCGTACTACGAGGCCATCGACGAAGAGCGGCGCGGCATCGTGCAGTCGATGCGCCTCATGGCGGACGAGGCGCACGCGCTCGCGAACGAGGCGCACCGGCAGAGTCACGCGCACCTGCAGCTCATTCTCGATCACATCAAGGACGCGGTCCTGACCGTGGACGCCGACGGCGTCATCCAGTCCTTCAATCCCACCGGCGAGCGCGTCTTCGGCTACGCGGAATCGGAGGTCGTCGGCCGGCCTCTCGACCTGCTCATTCCCCGCCTGTCCGAGCAGGGTCCTCTCGCCCAGGAGCTGCAGCGGCTCGCCGAGAGCCGCGACAACACGCATCTCGATCTCGCGGGATGCGAAACGTGGGGGCGGCGCAGGGACGGACAGCCGTTCCCCGCGGAGATTGCCGTCAGCAAGGCGCGCATCGACCGGCGTGAGATGTTCGTCGTGTGTCTGCGCGACGTCACGGAGCGTCGCGAGGCGGAGCAGGCGCTGCGCGAGAGCGAGGCGCGCTACCGCACGCTCGTCGACCATGCGCCGGAAGCGATCGTCGTCTATGACGTCGATTCCGGACACCTCGTCGAGGTGAACGAGAACGCGGTGCGCTTCTTCGGCTACGACCGCGACCAACTGCTGACGCTCGGTCCGGTGGAGCTGAGCCCGCGCGTGCAGCCCGGAGGCGTGCTCTCGGCAGATGCCATCGCCGAGCGCATGAGAAGAGCGCTCGATGGCGAGCCTCAGGTCTTCGAATGGGTGCATCTCACGTCCTCCGGACGCGAGATTCCCTGCGAGGTCCGTCTGGTTCGTCTGCCGAGCTCGTCCAGGCGCCTGGTACGCGGCAGCATTGCGGACATCACGGAACGCAAGGGTGCCGAGCGCATCGCCGCCGCCGAGCGGCAGGTGTTCGAGCAGCTCACGGGTAACGCGCCTCTCACCGCGGTGCTGGAGGCCATCACCCGGCTCGTCGAGTCCGGCGGCGGTCCGACGATCGGTGTGGTGAGCGTGCTCGAAGCAAGAGGGCACAGCTTCGCGAGCGTAGTCGCGCCGCGCCTGCCCGAGAGGCTGCGCCGCGAGCTCGAAGGAACGCACATCGACATCCGCAACGGATCGTGCGCGGCCGCGATCTATCTCGGGCGGACGGTGATCGTCGCGGACGTCGCGAAGGACCCGTTCTGGGCCCAGCGCCGCGAGGCCGCGCTCGAGGCGGGACTGCGCGCCGCCTGGTCGATGCCGATCCGAGCCGCGAACGGGCGCATGCTGGGTGCCCTCGGCATGTACAGCACCGAGCCCGGCATGCCGAGCCCGCGCCAGTCCGAGCTCATGGCGCACGCCGCACAGCTCGCCGGAATCGCCATCGAGCGCCGGCTCGCGGAGGAGGCACTCCGCTCGAGCGAGGCCCGCTTCCGCGGACTCTTCGAGAGCATCGCCGAGGGCGTCTATCAGAGCACGCGCGAGGGGAGGCTCGTTTCGGTCAATCCCGCCTTCGTCCACATGCTCGGCTACCGCACGGCCGAGGAGCTCTACGAGCTTCCGAGCGCGGCGATCCTCTACTGGAATCCCGCCGATCGCGCCGAGTTCGTGCGCCGCGTGGAGTCGGAAGGCGAGGTGCGCAACGTCGAGATCGCGCTGCGCCGCCGGGACGGCCAGCAGATCTTCGTGCTCGAGAATGCGCGCGCGCTGCGCGATGCTTCGGGCCGCATCACCGGCTACGAGGGCACGATCACCGACATCACGGAGCGCAAGCGCGCCGAGCAGGCCGTGTTCGCGGAGAAGGAGCGCGCGCAGGTCACCCTGCAGTCGATCGGCGACGCGGTGATCTCGACCGACGCCGAAGGCAGGATCGAATACCTCAATCCCGTCGCCGAGAAGCTCACGGGGTGGAACGTCGACGAGGCGCGCGGCCGGCCCATCGGCGAAGTGCTGCGCCTCATCGACGAAGTCACGCGCGAGCCGCTCGCCGATCCGCTCACTCGCGCCGTGAAGCGCGACGATACGCCCGCGCCGGCCGACCATCCGGTGCTCGTCACGCGCTCCGGCCAGGAGATCGCGATCCAGGAGTCGGCGGCACCGATCCGCGACCGGCAGGGCCGCGTGATCGGCGCCGTGTTCGTCTTCCACGACGTCACCCAGGAACGGCGCCTGAAGCGCGCCCTGTCGTATCACGCCAGCCACGACGCGCTGACGGGTCTCATCAACCGGCGCGAGTTCGACAACCGTCTCGAAGCGGCGGTGAACAGCGCGCGGCACGGTGCAGGACCGCACGCGCTGCTCTACATCGATCTCGACCAGTTCAAGGTCGTGAACGACACCTGCGGCCACCCGGCAGGCGACCGGCTGCTGCGCGACATCACGGGACTGCTTCAGACCCGCGTACGCGCATCGGACACGATCGCGCGTCTCGGCGGCGACGAGTTCGGCGTGCTGCTCGAGAACTGCACGCTGGAGCAGGCGACGCGGCTCGCCGAAGGGATGCGGCAGGCGATCCGCGATTACCGCTTCGTCTGGGGTGCGACCACGCTGTCCGTGGGGGCGAGCATCGGCGTGGTCGAGATCAGCGAAGAGACTGAAAGCGTCGCGAGCGTGATGAGTGCGGTCGACATCGCGTGCTATGCCGCGAAGGACGAGGGACGCAACCGCATCCACGTGTACGAAGCGGGCGGCATCTCGGCCCGCCACCGCGAGATGCACTGGGTCGCGCGCGTCACGCGGGCGGCGGAGGAGAGCCGCTTCGAGCTGTTCCATCAGCCTATCGTGCCGGTCAGCTCCGCGGGCGGTCCGGCGTTCCACGAGCTCACGGTGCGCCTGCGCGACGACGACGGGCAGCTCGTCGCCCCGAGCGAGTTCATCCCGGCCGCCGAGCGCTACAACGTGATGTCGATCATCGACCGCTGGGTCGTGGAGCGGGCGGTGCAGCTCCTGCGCGAGTGCGGGAGCCGCGATCGGCCGCCGCCGCTCCTTGCGCTCAATCTCTCGGGCACCTCGTTCAACGATCAGAGCTTCGTTGAGTTCGTGCTGGAGCAGGCGAGCGACTCCGCGGTCGCGCGGGCGCTGTGCTTCGAGATCACCGAGACCGCCGCGGTCGCGAATCTCGCGAACGCGCGCTACTTCATGCGCGAGCTCAAGGCCCGCGGCTGCCGCTTCGCGCTCGACGACTTCGGCAGCGGGCTCTCGTCGTTCATGTACCTCAAGACGCTGCCCGTGGACTTCCTGAAGATCGACGGTCAGTTCATCGCCCAGATCGCCCATGACCCGGTCGACCGGAGCATGGTGGAGGCGATCAGCAAGGTCGGCCGCGCGCTCGGCATCGGGACGGTGGCGGAGTGCGTCGAGAGCGAGGAAGTGCTGGACGTCCTGCGCCAGATCGGCGTCGATTTCGCCCAGGGGTACCACGTGGCCAGGCCGCGCCCGGTCGCGGAGCTCGTCGCCGCAGGCTGACGGCCACGGCGCACGGCGCGCGTGTACACTTTCGATGTATACGCAGCGCACGACGAGTCCCGTGTCCGCACCCGTCGCTCCATCCGAGTCATCCATGCGGCTCGATACCGGGCCTTCCCTCATCGCTGCGGACGAGCCGCCGGCCTTCGAGGAGATCGCCGGCGGCACGCGCCGGCCGGTGCTCCTCGTCTGCGATCACGCGAGCAGGCTCATCCCGCGCGCTCTGCGCTCACTCGGTCTGCCTGAAGCGGCAACGTGGCGTCACATCGCCTGGGACATCGGGGCGGCGGAACTCACGCGAGCGCTCGCCCGGCGGCTGGAGGTGCCGGCAGTCCTCGCGTGCTATTCGCGGCTCGTGATCGACTGCAACCGCAGGCTCGAGGACCCGACGAGCATCGTCGCCGAATGCGACGGGCAGATCGTTCCGGGGAATCTCGGGCTTGCCGGGGAGCAGCGTGCGCAACGGGCCCGCGAATTCTTCGAGCCGTACCACCGCGCGATCGATGCGGCGCTCGAGCGCATGGTCGACGGCGCACAGGTGCCGGTGCTCGTCTCGATCCACAGCTTCACCCCCATCCTGGGCGGGAAGGCGCGCCCCTGGCACTGCGGCGTGCTGTGGGATCGCGATCCGCGCCTCGCTCTGCCGGTGATCGAGTCGCTGCGCGGCGAAAGCGGGCTCGTGGTGGGCGACAACGAGCCGTACTCCGGCAGGCATCCGGAAGGGTATACCGTCGATGCGCACGCGCAGCGGCGCGGCTGGCCGCACCTCTGCATCGAGGTCCGTCAGGATCTGATCGAGGAGCCGTCCGGAGTCGAGCAATGGGCCGAGCGGCTCGTCCGGGTCCTCGTGCCGCTTCTCGACCAAGCGGAGCTGTATCGCGCCGCGGATGTCCCGTGCCAGGGAGGTGGAGCATGAGGAGTTCCAGTGAACCGCCGTTCACCGTGGGAATCGAGGAAGAATATCTGCTCGTCGACCTGCATACGCGCGATGCGGACCCCGATCCGCCGGCCGAGCTCCTCGCCGAATGCACGCAGCGCGGTCAGGGGCAGATCACCCTGGAGTTCCTCCGCTCGCAGCTCGAGGTCGGTACGCGTGTCTGCAGCACGCTCGCGGAAGCCCGCACCGATCTCGCACGGCTGCGCTCGATCATCGTGGAAGTGAGCCGCCGCTTCGAGCGCGCGCCGATCGCGGCCTCGACTCACCCCTTCGCGCGGGCGATCAAGCAGAAGCCCACCGAGAAGGACCGCTACGTCTCACTCGCGAACGAGATGCAGGCGGCGGTGCGGCGGATGCTCATCTGCGGCATGCACGTGCACGTCGGCATCGACGACGACGATCTGCGCATCGACCTCGCCAACCAGTTCTCGTATTTCCTGCCGCACCTCCTCGCGCTGTCGTGCTCGTCGCCCTTCTGGGAGGGCGAGCGCACGGGGCTCATGTCTTTCCGGCTCACGATCTTCAACTCACTGCCCCGCACCGGGCTGCCCGAGCGCTTCGACAGCTACGGCGAGCTGCGCAGGCATCTCGACATGCTGATCCGCAACGGACTGATCGAGGACACGACCAAGATCTGGTGGGACCTCAGACCGAGCCCGCGCTATCCGACGCTGGAAGTGCGGATCATGGACTGCTGCACCAGCCTCGACGACGCCATCTGTCTGGCCGCGCTCACGGTCTGCATCGTGCGCATGCTCTACCGGCTGCGGCGCGCGAACCAGTGCTGGCGGATCTACCCGAACGTGCTCATCGCGGAGAACCGCTGGCGCGCCATGCGGTACAGCTTCGACGAATCGCTGCTCGATCTGGCGCGCGGCGAGCTCGTGCCCTTCGCGGAGCTGCTCGACGAGCTCATCGCGCTGGTGCGCGAGGATGCCGAGGCGCTCGGCTGCGTGCGCGAGGTCGAGCACGCGCGGACGATCCTCGAGCGCGGCACGAGCGCTCACCGTCAGCTTCGCGTGTTCGAGGAAGCCCGGGAGCGCGGGGCGAGCGAGAGGGAGGCTCTGCAGGCGGTAGTGGATTTCCTGATACGCGAGACCGCATCCGTTCCGGCCGTGTAGAATGCGCGCCTTCTCGTCATTGCTGACTGTGAGGAACGTGTGAAGAAGAAGCGTGCTTCCAAGTCCAGACCCCGTCGTGTGCGTCCCTGGTCGGCCGCCGAGCTGCGCATTCTCGCTGCGCGCATCCGATCCCGGGTGCCGGCGCGCCTCATAGCCAAGGAACTCGGCCGGACCGAGAGCGCAGTCCGGCAGCGCGCGGCCGCGGAGGGCATCTCTTTCCGCAAGGCTGGCCGCCGAAGACGCTGAATGCCGCCGATCACGGTCGAGCACTGACTCCCGTTCATGCCGGACCCCCTTCGGGCGGCTTCTGATCCGGCCGCCGAAGACGTATGCTGCGCGTCGGTTACGGAGGGGGCACCCGGATGGAAAAACGTGAAGTAGAGATCTCCGAGGTCATCGATTCGGCGAAGTTCGTCGGCCTGCCCCTCGGCATCACGGTCCTGACGATCTTCATCATGCTGGTCGATGGTTTCGACCTGCAGACGATGTCCTTCGTCGCTCCGGCGCTGCTGCCGGAGTGGGGAATCGAGCGCTCGGATCTCACTCTGGTGCTCACCGGCAGCATGATCGGCATGGCCGTGGGCTCCGTGCTGCTCGGCTGGCTCGGCGACCGCATCGGCCGCAAGAACTCGTACCTGGTCTGTATCGCGTTCCTGTTCGTGGGCTCGCTCATGAGCGCGCTCTCGACGGGACTCAACGACCTCTTTGCCTGGCGGGTTCTGACCGGCATCGGTCTCGGCGGCGTGACGCCGCTCGCCGCGACGATGATCTCCGAGTGGACGCCGAAGCGTGTGCGCGTCGTCGCGGTGGCCTGCTCGATCGTCGCCGTGCCGCTCGGCGGCAGCATCGGCGCCGAGGTCGCGCGCTGGGTCATTCCGAACTTCGGCTGGCGCACCATCTTCTACATCGGTGCCGCCCTGCCGCTCGTCTTTCTGCTCATCGCGCTCTTCCTCCTGCCGGAATCTCCCAAGTACCTGACCCAGCGCCCGTCGCGGCATGCGCAGCTCGCGCGCATGCTGAACCGGCTGGTCGGGGAGAAGCGCTTCGACGGCACGGAGCGTTTCATCGTGGCCGAGCCGCCGCGTCCGCCGGGCAACTGGTTCGCGATGCTGCTCAAGCCGCCGTATCTCTCCACGACGCTGCTGCTGTGGGCGGCGTTCGCGTTCAATACCCTGGCGCTCTACGCCTTCACGAACTTCCTGCCCACGGTGCTCACCGCGACGGGCATGCCGCTCGAGCAGGCGCTGCGCGGCTCCACGTTCTTCAATTTCGGAGGTCTGTTCGGCGCGGTCGGCGGCTCGGTGCTCATCGCGCTGCTCGGCTCGCGGCTGGTCGGCTCGAGCATCTCGCTGATGGGCGCGATCGCCGTGTTCATCACCGGCGTCACGATCGTCGCGCTCGGTGCCTCGGCCGATGCCCAGCTCTACTTCCTGATTCTGCTCGCCGGTGTGGCGATGCACGGCATGCAGAACTTCCTCTACGCGGTAGGCGCGCATTCCTACCCGACCTACATCCGCGCGTCCGGCGTCGGTACCGCGCAGACCGTCTCGCGAATCGGCGGCGTGATGAGCTCGGTGCTCGCCGGTGCGTTCTTCGCAATGGAGCCGGCGGCGCCCGTGAGTCTCTTCTTCTACATGGTCGGCGGCGTTCTGGTCGTCGTGGTGATCAGCTTCTTCTCGCTGCGCACTCACATTCCGCCGAACCGCAGCCGCCCGGCGCTCAAGGAAGCCGGGGCCGGAGATCCCGCGCACTGACTCAGCGGGCGGGTCGCATCCTGCGACCCGCCCGCACGCCGCGCGCAGCGCCGGCGGACGGGTCAGCCGGCATTGCGCATGCGGCCGATGAACTCGTCCGCTTCCGCGATGGCTCGCTCCATGTCCGCGATCAGCGTCGCGGTCTGGCGCTCGATGGACGTGAGCTCGCCGCGCAGACTCCGGACCGCCTGCGCGTTGAGGTTGTGCTTGAGGGTGAGCACGCTGTCCTCGAAGGTCTCGAGGACGGGCTGCATTCTCTCCTCGGCCTGGCGCATGCGGCGGATCAGCACGTCGTAGCGCCGGCGGGTGTCGGCGAGGAGCCGTTCGCTGTCCCGGCGCAGTGAGGGGTTCGAATAATCGTCGAGCTCCCGTTCCCATTCGCGGAACAGGTCGCCGGCGACGTTCTCGACGGCGTCGATGCGAGCGCTCACGGCGTCGGCGCGTCCGCGCGTCCGCTCGTACTCGGCACTCAGGCGGTCGTAGATCTCCTCGAGCTCGCCGCCGTCCACCGCGACGAGTGCGCGGAACTGCTCCAGAGCCGAGGTGAACTGCTTCTGCGCCGCCTCCTGCGCATCGCGCGCGTCGGACACGCGATCGATCAGCAGATCGCGCTTCTCGATGCCGAAGGCCTCGTAGGCGCGATACATCGCCGACTGACAGCCTGCGAGCGTACAGAGCAGTACGAAGAGCGCGGCGTGGCGAATGCGGGCGTCAGGCATGACGGGCGTCGGAGTCGCTGACCGATGATGTCAACGCCGCGCCCCTGCTGCGGGTTCCCGCGGGAGAGTAAATCAGGTCCCGGCGCTCGAATGGCCGACGAGCTCGGCGAACTCGGGCTTCGTGGCCGTGAGGATCTCGAAGATCGCCCTGCGGTCTTCGGCGGAGAGGTGGGCGAACTTCCCGCTCTGATCGCGGCCGGAAAGCACCTCGGCGAAGCGCCCGTAGATGTAGGTCTTCGCAAAGTGGGGCAGGGCGTCGAACTCCGCCGAGTACACCATGTAGCTGAGCGGATACTTGAGCAGCCGGGTGCGCAGATCGAGCTGGCGGAGCGAGCGGCCCTGCGGATCGGTCGGCCCGCGCGACTCGAACCACCTGTCGAAGCCCGAGGTCCCCTGGATCTCGTCGGTGAACTCGGGGACACCGACGAAGAACATCGTTTCCACGATCTGGTCCATCATGCGCTGGACGCCCGTCCGGATGCGCGGCGAGGCGTCCTGCCAGTGCACCTCCGCCTGACCCCGGTTGGCGGCCTCCTGCGCGAGGAAGGTGCGCGCCTTGTAATTGAAGCGCGTGATGGCGTTGTGCACGTGAACCTGGTGCTCGAACACGAGCAGCGCAACGATGTCGCTCGTGTTCCGCAGATAGGGCTTCACGTCGAACAGCCCGTCGACGCTGTCGATGTTCCCGCGACGCACCCTGGTGAGGTCCACGGGCTCACGCGTCGGCGGGATCAGGATGTTGCCGAGATGCTCCATGCTGCCGTGACGGCCCGTCACGAACCACCCGGCCCAGCGCTCGCTCATCGGCGTGTCCGGTTCGAGCTCGAACGAGCGCCCGCCGGGCAGCAGCGCACCGGAAGTGTCGACCGTCGCCGACAGCAGCAGGAAACGCGGAACGCCGCCGCCCATCATTCCGTAGGTGTCGTGACAGGTGAGGCAGCGCGACGTCTCGCGCACCAGTTTCTGCTCCGCGCCCGGCTCGTTCGCCAGCCCGTAGAACACCGGACCCAGCTCGGCGTCCATCGTCATGAGCTCGAGGAGATCGGTGCCCGGAATCCACCCGACGTACGTGTCCTCGTTGAAGTAGAGCGCACGCGGGGTCGAGGCGTTGATCGCGAGGAACTGCAGGCTCGTCTTGGAATAGAGGAGCGTCTGCGAGCTCGGATCGATGTCGAGGTGCTCGAGCAGCGAATCGAGATAGCCGCGCGGCTCCCGGTATTCGAGCCTGACCTCGCCGCGATCGATGCGCTCCTGCAGACGTGCGACGGCGTTGTGCCTCGGCGTGCGCGAGTAACCGATGACGGGATAGTCCGTGTCGTAGCGCAGCGCGGAGTTGGCAGGCACCGCGTCGAAGCTGCGCACGGAGTTCGGAGTGATCGGACGCTGGACCGATTCCGCCTCGGGCGATTCGGCCGCTCCGCCCTGAACGGCAGCGAGTGCCGTGATCGCGAGCGCGAGCTTCGCCGTCTTTCTCGTAAGCTGCATCCTCGAATCCCGCTCCTTCGGTGGCGCCAGCATGGATGCCGGCCGGGCTGCAGAGGATACGGGAATCTACGTAGGCCGGAGCGACCGGGAAGGCGCGGCTTTTCATATTTCGCTGCGGCCGGAATCTGCGCCGACGTGTGGGTCGAGCGATGCGCGTTCATCGATTCAGACACCTCCGGGGCGGCGTGCATCACTCGATGCGCCTTCTTGAGCGAACGCGATCGGCGATATGCTCGGCTCTTCCACACGACACGAGCGGGCCTGCTGACTGCGGGCAGCTCGCTTACACCGTCAATCGACAACAGGAGGGGCAGGTATGGCGAAGCGCAGGCGCACGAGCGCGAATCCCGATCTCGAACGGCGTGAGTTCCTCGGCAGGGTGACACTCGGTGCGGGAGGCGCAGCGACTGCGACGCTGCTCGGTGCGGCTGCGCCGCGCCTGGCTCAGGCGCAGAACCAGTCTCAGGGGCAGAATCAGGGCCCGGCGCCGCGATCGCCCTCGGCCATCGCGCCGCCCGCCGTCGAGACGCCGAGACCGATGGCGGACGTCCGCGGGAAGGTCGCCTTCATCACCGGCGGATCGAGCGGCATCGGCCTCGGCATCGCGCGCGTCCTGTCGAAGGCGGGCATGAAGGTGGTGTTCACCTATCTCACCGACCGGCATCGTGACGAAGCGCTGGCTTCATTCCCGCCCGGCAATGCCGGCGTGCACGCGATCAAGCTGGACGTGACGGATCGAGAGGCCTTCGTCGCGGCGGCGGACGAGGCGGAGAGGGTCTTCGGCAAGATTCACGTGCTGGTGAACAACGCCGGCGTCGGCATTCGCGCACCCATCTTCCGCGCGACCTACAACGACTGGGACTGGGGCATCGGCGTCAATCTCAACGGCGTGTTCAACGGCATTCACACGATCCTGCCGCGCATCATCAGGCACGG
>QGVD01000103.1 GCA_003242685.1 Pseudomonadota bacterium
CATGACGCGCCGCGCACACTCGCGCGGCGCGTCCCATGCACCGAGCGCGAGGCAGCGGGAAGACGCACTACTGCCGCGCGTCGTCCACCGCGCTCTCCACTTCTTCTGCGGCGTTCTCCACGCCCTCGCGCACTTCGCTGGCCGCCTCGTCGATCTGCTCGCCTGCACGCTCGGCCGGCCCCTCGCGTTCGCACGCCGAGAGCCCCAGCACGAAAAGACCCGCCAGCACCGCACTCAGACCTGCACGCAACATCTTTTCACTCCTGATTCGTTCGAATCGCAGCATTCGAGGAGCGCTGGACGCGCCGCCCAAGGACAAGCAGGAGCAAGGGCCGTACCCGCACGGCCGCAGAAGCGCCGACACGCGGTGTCGGACCGGCGCGTGAATCAGGAATGCGCGATGGCAGGTCGCGGCACGACGGTCTCGCGACCCGCGCCGCGCGTGAACGCCCAGTCGAGCAGACGGCTCGCGAGCCCGCCGCCGAGGCTCGCACCCGTGACGTCGTCGATGCGATACGGCGTGCCGTTGAGGATGGACTCCGCCGCTCGCAGACCGCTGCGGATGGCAGGACCGATGCCCTCGCACATGTCGCGAGTCGCGAGTCCCGCGGCATCGCCCGTGATGAACGCGTTGTCGATGCGGACGACGTCCACCGGTCCGCGCAGGTAGTAGCTGTAGCCGGCAGGGTCGTACTGCGCGCCCGGCGCGAGCGAGCGGTCGAGCACGCGCGTGAGATGCGCCCAGTGCTGCTTGATGTCCTCGCCGCGGGCCTTGAGGCGTGCTGCCATCCCGCCCACGCCGACGTTGAGCCAGCCGTTCGCCTTCGGCACGTACCAGGAGTAGCCCGGCAGGCCGTTGTCGAAGAACCAGAGATGGCAGTCACCGTCCCGCCACTCGTAGGGCAGCTCGTGCTCGAGTGCGACGGCCTGCAGCTCGCGCACGCGCGGGTTCGCCTCGCGGAAGAACGTGCGGTAGACGGGACAGCTCGTGCCGCCCGCACCGATCAGATAGCGGCAGCGGAAGGTATCGTCGATCACGTACTCGCCGTTCTCGCGCCGGATGTTCCGCACGGTGTGCTGCACGACGGGCGCGCCCGAGCGCTCGAGCAGCCAGGCGTCGAACTCGAAGCGGCGGATCGAGTGCTGCACGCACGGCACCTTCAGGTGCAGCCCCTTGATGTGGATGTGCAGCCGGTCGAACGTGAGGAAGCGGTGCGGATAGCTGCCGATGTCCATCTCGAGATCGCGCACGACTTCCGGCGTGATCCAGCCGGCGCACAGCTTGAGCCGCGGGAAGCGCTCCTTGTCGAGCACGAGCACGTCGGCGCCTCCGCGCCGGAGCTTCCACGCAGCGGAAGAGCCGGCGGGCCCGCCGCCGACGACGATCACATCATGCGACTGCACGTGCGCTCCCGGTCAGTCCTGGTAGAGGTAGGCGCGCGTCCACGGCACGTCGTTGTTCGACTGCGGCGCGAAGACGACCTGGAAGAGCTGCAGCGATCCGGTGGTGAACGCGGCGATGGAGCCGGCGAGATACAGGCGCCACATGCGCACGAACTTCTCGTCGAACATCTGCCGCACGCGATCGCTCGAGGCCTCGAAGAGCTCCTTCCAGTGGCGCAGCGTCTGCGCGTAGTGCAGGCGGATGTTCTCGACGTCGAGGATCGAGAAGTTCCACGGCTCGAAGATCTGCATCATCTGCGCGAGCGACGGCGGCTCCGCGCCCGGGAAGATGCGCCGCTCGATCCAGGGATGGAGCCGCGCGGGGGCGTTGCGCCCGATGGTGTGGATGAGCCCGCGCCCGTGCGACGGCAGGCAGCGGTGAATGACGCGGCCCAGCTCCGGATAGTTGGCGACGCCCACGTGCTCGAGCATGCCGACCGAGACGAAGGCGTCGTACCGGCCGGAGATGTTGCGGTAGTCGTCCTCGATGAACTCCACCTGGCCGGCAAGCCCTTCGGCCTTCGCGCGCTCGCGCGCGTACGCGATCTGTTCCTTCGAGATGTTGAACGCGCGCACCTTCACGCCGTAGTGCCGCGCCATGTGCAGCGCGAGCCCGCCCCAGCCGCAGCCGGCTTCGACGACGGACTCACCCGGACGCAGCCGGAGCTTGCGGCACACGTGGTGCATCTTCGCTTCCTGCGCCTCGTCCAGCGTAGCGTCCGGCGTCGGGTAGTACGCGCAGGTGTACGCCATCGTGCGCCCGAGCCACAGCGAGTAGAACTCGTTGCCGATGTCGTAGTGATGGTGGATGTTCTCGCGCGAGCCGGCGAGCGTGTTCGAGCGCGGGCGGTGCAGCCATTCCTGGATCCGGCGGAACACCGCGCCCTTCTGGCCGGCGCTGGCGCCGCTGCGGTAGACGGCCTCGAGGAAGGCGACGAGATCGCCATCGACCTCCACCCTGCCCTCGCTGTAGGCATCGCCGAAGCGCACCTGAGTGTCGGTGAGCAGCCCGAGGAGCGTCGCGCGATCCCGGATGCGCACGCGCGCGATGATCTCGCCGCGGCTCGTCGTGATGCGCTCGCCGTTCCACAGGACGAACTCGAACGGCGGATCGCCGAGGAAGCCGAGCAGCCGGCGCAGCAGCCGCGCTTCGACGGACCGCACGCCGCGATCCGACGCCACGCTCGCGTCGTTGGCAGGCGGCAGCGACTGGAAACCCGGATCGGCGGCGTGATCGGACGCCGACTTCAGACTCTGCTCGAGACCGTTCATTGATGCTTCCTCCGCGCACCGCCCTGCTTTCGTCCGGGCGGCACATGAAGATGCTACTACGGCGGCGACCCGCGGGTCAGGCTTGCCGCGCGGGCGCCGCTCTGCTGTGCCGCGGAGGAACCGGCCGGCCGTCAGCGCGGCGCGGGTTTCGCCTGCGTTACGTCGCGCACCCAGGAGAGCCCCTTCATCGCCTGTCCCCAGCCGGCCGTCGTGATGGCGAGCAGCGCCACGTGGTCGAGCTCCGCGGGCGAGATGCCGTCCGCAAGCGCGCGCCGGGCGTGAGAATGTGTCGCGCCTTCGGAGCCTGCCGCGATGGCGTATGCCAGATGCACCAGCCGGCGCGTGCGGGCGTCGAGCGGTCCGGCGTTGCTCACCTCCTCGCCCAGCTTCTGGAAGGCCTGCCACAGGCCGGGGTGCTCGCGCGCAACGTCCACCGCATGAGGCGGCAGCTTGACACTGGGAGCATCGGATACCGAGCTCGGCTGTTCTCGTGCGCTCATGACGCTCTCCTCGATCCGTGACCGGACCGAGTTTGCGGACGCACGCATGAACAAATCAATCGGCAGTGCGCGCCAGGGTGGTGCGCAGCGGCTGCGCCGGTTGCGGGGCACTGCGAAGCTGTACCCACGCATGCAGCGCGACGGCGCCGAGCACGATGGGCAGCCCGATCAGCACGTTGGCTGAGAAGGTCTCGTGGCCGAGCCACCAGCCGACGAGCAGCGCGACCGGGGGATTCACGTACGCGTAGGTCGACGCGAGCGTCGGCGAGGCGCGCTCCACCAGCACACGGTAGGCGGAGAATGCGATGAGCGAGCCGAAGACGACGAGGTAGCCCCACGCCCACCACACGCGCGCGGAATCCGGCACGTACCAGGACTCGCCGAATGCCGCGCTGACCGCGAGCGCGATGACGCCTGCGGTGAGCATCTCCGTTGCGTAGCCCATCGCGCCCGGCGGGAGATCGAGGCGTCGCGAGAGCAGCGTGCCGAGTGACCAGCACACCGTGCCGATCAGGATCAGCGCAGTGCCGAGCGGGCTCGCCTGCAGATCCTGACCGGTCACCATGACGAGCGTTCCGAGCGCGCCGATGACGATGGCGATCCACTCGAGGCGCCGCGGCCACTGTCCGAAGACACCCGACCACAGCGCGGTCACGAGCGGCAGAATGCTGATGAGCGCCACGGCGGCGCCGGAGCTCACCCACTGCTCGGCGACCGTGACGTTGCCGAGCGCGATGACGAGCATGAGCACGCCGATCAGAGTCGCGCCGCCCCACTGCCGCGCCGTCGGCCACGGATGACCCGCGAGCCGCAGCGCCACGAAGAGGACCCCGCCGGCGACGACGAAGCGCGTGCCGATGAGGAAATACGGACCGGCGTCCTCGAGGCCCACTTTCAATGCGTAATACGTGGTGCCCCAGACGATGTACACGGCCGCGAGGCACGCGGATATCAGCAGCCACGAGGCACGTGCACGATCGGTTTGCCTTGCGGTGGACATGATGCGCCAGTCCCTGGAACGTGAAGCGCGGTGCCGGCGGTCAGACGTGCACCGCCGTGCCGTGAGGCTTGCGATGTACGGAATTCAACGGCATACCGGCGCCGAGATGCATCCCCAATAAGGGAGAGGAGCCCCGTATCCATGGATGCACTCGACAGGCGATCTCCCGGCGGGTTCCGAATCCGACTCTTGCCGGTGTACAGGCTTCGCTGCGCGATGCGCGGCGCGGTCGTGTGCGTGGCGCGTGTCGCATCGACGAGCGCGCTGTCCGCACTTGCCGCGACTGCGTTCGCCGCGGACGTCGACGCAGGACGATCCACATCGCCGCCGCGTGACAGCGCCGACTGGCCGATGCACGGCCGCACTCCCGACGAGCAGCGTTTCAGCCCGCTCGCGCAGATCGACGTTTCCAACGCCGGCGAACTGGGACTCGCGTGGTACTTCGATCTCGACACGAGCCGCGGTCAGGAAGCCACGCCGCTCGTGATCGACGGCGTGATGTACGTGACGAGCGCCTGGAGCAGGGTCTTCGCGCTCGATGCGAAGACCGGAAAGGAGCTGTGGCGCTACGACCCGCAGGTGCCCGGTGAGTGGGCGATCAATGCGTGCTGCGACGTGGTGAACCGAGGGCTCGCCGCGTGGGAGGGGAAGCTCTTCCTCGGCACGCTCGACGGGCGGCTCGTCGCACTCGAGGCGGCCACTGGCAAGGTTCTGTGGGAAGTGCTCACCATCGATCCCGGAAAGCCCTACACCATCACCGGCGCGCCTCGGGTGATCAAGGGCAAGGTGATCATCGGCAACGGAGGAGCGGAGCTCGGCGTACGCGGATACGTGTCGGCGTACGATGCCGACACGGGGCGACTCGCGTGGCGCTTCTACACCGTGCCAGGCGCACCCGGTGCTCGCGACGGCGCGGCGTCCGACGAGGTGCTCGAACGGCTTGCACGTCCCACCTGGGCGGGACGCTGGTGGGAGCTCGGTGGCGGCGGGACCGTGTGGGACGCGATGGCCTTCGACCCCGAGCTCGATCTGCTCTACGTGGGCGTCGGCAACGGCAGTCCGTGGAATCACCAGATCCGCTCGCAGGGCCGGGGAGACAATCTTTTTCTTGCCTCGATCGTGGCGCTGCGTCCGGATACCGGCCAGTACGTGTGGCACTTCCAGACCACGCCGGGTGAGACCTGGGACTTCACGGCCACCCAGCACATGATCCTGGCCGACCTCGAGATCGAAGGGCGTCTGCGCAAGGTGCTCATGCAGGCGCCGAAGAACGGTTTCTTCTACGTGCTCGATCGGGCCACGGGAGAGCTCATCTCCGGAGCCGCGTTTGCGCCCGTGAACTGGGCGTACGGGCTCGATGCCCGCGGCCGTCCGATCGAGAACCCGGCCGCACGCTACGCACGCACCGGCAGGCCCTGGGTCAATCGTCCCGGACCGGCAGGTGCGCACAACTGGTATCCCATGTCGTTCGATCCCGCGAGCGGGCTCGTCTTCATTCCCGTGCAGGACATGCCGAGTCTCTACGTGCACGACCGTCACTTCACCCCGAAGATGCACGCCTGGCGCACGGGCATCGATCCGCTGCCGCTCGATGTCGAGCTCGACGATGCGAGCCGCGCGCTGCTCGATGCGGAACCGCGCGGTGCGCTCCTCGCCTGGGACCCCGTGCGCCAGCGCGCGGCGTGGCGCGTCGAGCACGCGTCCGTTGCGAACGGCGGCACGCTCGCGACGGCGGGCGGTCTGGTGTTCCAGGGAACGTCGGACGGTTACTTCCGCGCGTTCGCGATCGCCGACGGCGCGCAGCTCTGGAGCTACGACGTGCAGGACGCGATCCTCGGCGGACCCGTGAGCTACGAGATCGACGGCGTGCAGTACGTCGCTGCGGTCGCGGGGCTCGGCGGCACCACGCCGCTCGTCAGCGGACGGCTGTTCACCGAACGGCCGCGCGCGCGACACGGTCGTGTGCTCGCGTTCCGGCTCGGCGGCATGGAGAAACTTCCGCCGCTCGAACCGCTCGAGCGGCGGAAACTCGACGTGTCAGGTGCAGAGGCGGAAGGCAGCGTTCTCGAGGGCGCACGCCTCTACAACGCGTTCTGTCTCACGTGCCACGGCACCGGCGCGCACAGCGGCCCGACGATGCCCGATCTGCGCCGCTCGCCCGCGATCCTCGATGCGAAGACCTTCGAGGCGATCGTGCTCGGCGGCGCGCTCGCGCCGCGCGGCATGGCGAGCTTCAGGGGCTCGCTCGATGCCGCGCAGCTCGAAGCGCTGCGTGCCTATCTGCTCTTCGAGGCGATCGAACCGGACCGCCAGCGACGGATGCCGGGACTCAGACCGGATCGTGCTTCTCGTAACCGACGGCGCCGGCATCACCGCCGCACGACACTTCCACGCGCTCGCTGCGCGTCGCCGTGTACGCCATTCCGAGGAGCTCCTCCGGCGGCACGTTCGCTCGGGCGTCGAAGCGCAGCAGTCGACCATCGGGCATCGTCATGTAGACCGCCACGATGAGATTGCACTGGGTGACCACGACCGACGTGAGCGGATGACCCTCGATGTACGGCGCGCCCGGCTCGACCGGCACGTCGGCAGCGCGCGCAACCGAGCTCGGTCTGTTCGCGCAGCCGTGAGGATCCGTGCACACCGCGACGATGGGTGCATTCTCGTGGGCAGCCGCACGCTCGTCCGCACAGGTCGCGCCGTCGGTCGCGCGGCACAGGGACGACCCCGCCCACGACCTCGCGTTCGCCGCTTCCGTGTTCGCCGACCGTGGCGCAGTCGCGCACCCTTCCGCGAGCAGCACCGCGACAGTTGCCGCCACCGGCATCAGACTCCTGATCATCGAAGACCCCCGTAATCGAATGGTGTATGTATGCAAGCGACCCGACGACGAAAGCGGCGGGTGAGCGGCGGATCATAAACCATCCGCCGTGCGCGACATCGCACGGCGAAAGCCGCGACTGAAGCTCGGCAGTTATCGAGAGGTGCGCGCTGTGTCCGTCAGGAATTCTTCCCGAGTCGCGGACGGCTCTCAGTCGAATGTCGTGGGACGCAGCGGATCGCGCAGGTGCTCGAACATGTGAGCGATCTGCCCGGGCGTCGTGCGCGAGATGGAGAGCGGAGGCAGATCGTCCGGTGCGAAGAAGTCGGCGGCTTCGGTCTCGTTGCTCGGCCGTGGCTCGCCGCCGAGCAGCTCGCAAACGAAGAACAGCTTCCAGCAGTGGTGAATGAGGGGCGGATGCGGATGACGGTTGCGGTCGTACACCGCGGCCAGCTTCACTGCACGTACCTCGAAGCCCGATTCCTCACGCACCTCACGCTCGACGGCAGCTGCGGGGCTGTCGCCGACGTCCGCCCAGCCGCCGGGCAGAGTCCAGAGGCCATCGCTGCGTTCCTTGACGAGGAGAATCCGTCCATCGCGAAAGACCGCCGCACGGACGTCCACCTTCGGCGTCGCATAGCCCGTTGCTCCCTCGAAGAGGGATTCGACCCTGCGCCGCTCGACGCCGGTGCCGGCGGCGAGCATCGACAAGGCGATGTCGCGCACGGCCTGGTAGCGCTCACGGTCGTAGTCGCTCAGTGCGAACTCGAGACCGGTCTGCGCAATCGCCTGCAGGCGGCGCGCCCATTCCAGCCAGTCGTCGTTCATGGGACAGATTGGATCATCGCCGGACGCCGAATGCCACGGGGACGCGCGATCGGGCACGGGAATTGCTCCCCGAATGCGCGCCTGTAAAAAAGTGGCTCACAGCATAGCCTCGTCCGGACAATTCACTGGGCACGACCTTTCCTCCAGGTCCGGAAGTGCTTCCGGACAGTCCCCGCCCGGGGACGATCTCGACCGCTGGCTCGAGGCGCACCGGCGTCTCGACGAAAGGATGCGGGAGGGACGCAGTCTTGCCGATGTGCTGGACGAGGAGTCGCACGAGTCGAGCGGTATTGCATCCGCCTCCGCGGCCGATGACGCGCTCGCCGCGGGCGACGGGCGGTCCGACCGCTCTCATCTCGCGTAGCCGACGAGCTCCACGTAGCCGCGACCGGTGATGCGGCTGCCTTCGCGCGTACCTTCGACGTCCACTGCGCCTTCCCAGTAGCGCGTCTGCGCGATGAGCTCCTGATCGGCCAGCACGGGCCTTACGCCGACGTCGAGCCCGAGCGCTGGCACTCTCAAGCGCCAGCGCGCGGGATACCGGCCGCCGCGCGGGCTCTGCCAGTGGTCCAGAACATCGATGGGCACCTCGTCCGATGCGAGTGCACGCACGCTGCCGTCGGATCCGATCCATGTCCCTGCGCTGTGCGCATCGCGGCTCCCGTCCCGCTTTCGCAGGACGTAGAACATCAGCGCGCTGCCGTCGTCGAGCTGCAGAGCGAACCAGTCCCAGCCTTCCTGATCGGCGCCGAGCGATCCGCTGCCCCATTCCCGATCGAGCCAGGCGAGGCCGCTGACGTCGAGCGTCCGCCCGTCGAGCTCGAGCGTGCCGCGCGCAGCGATGCGCGGAATCGAGTAGTAGTAGCTCGCCGAGCCGGGTGCGCCGGACTTGCGGCTCAATCCCTGCTCGCCGTTCAGAACCGGGCCGGTGAGCGGGCGCAGCTCGAGCGTCAGTGAGCGATCTCCATCGGCCGCTGTCAGGAACCACCGGCCTGCAGCCGTCCCGCTTTGCCCGTCGCTCCAGGTCTCAACCGCCGGCTGTGGATCTGAGAGGAGTGGCGCCGGCGGCTCTTCTCCGATCTCCCAGTCCTCGAGCCAGACGCGGAACGGTTCCGCC
>QGVD01000154.1 GCA_003242685.1 Pseudomonadota bacterium
CAGCTCGGCCCGCAGAGCCTGGGAGTTCCTGCGGCGCAGGTCCGGCGTGAGGAAGCGTTCGTCGGTGAGCCAGCGCTCGCAGCCGAGCTCGCGTGCGAGCTCCTCGAACTGCGACTGCTGGACTACACCGAGTGAGATCTGCCTGCCGTCGGCGGCTTCGAACAATGCGGAAGTCGGCTGGCCGCTGTAACCGACATTGCCCGTGCGCTCGGGCGGACGTCCCGTCACGAGATAGGGCACGACCGCCGAGGTCATGAACGCGAGACTCGCGTCGAACATCGCGACGTCGATGTACTCGCCTTCACCCTCGCGCTGGCGGCGGAAGAGGGCGGCGAGAATTGCGAATGCGGCTGTCTGACCGGTCAATGTATCGACCACCGGAAAGCCGACGCGCATCGGCTCGTCGCCGTCGCTGCCGCCGAGTGTCATCATGCCGCTCGTGGCCTGCACGATGTTGTCGATCGCCGGCCAGTCGCGCCGGGGACCGCTCTGTCCGTATCCGGAAATCGAGCAGTAGATGATGTCCGGCCGGATCTTCCGCACGGTCTCGTAATCGAGACCGAACCGCGCCATCACGCCGGGCCGGAAGTTCTCGACGAGCACGTCGGAAGTCTCGATGAGCCGCCGTGCGGCTTCCTGCGCCTTCGGCTTCTTGAGATTCAGCACGACGGACTTCTTCCCGGCGTTCACGCCGATGAACGCGGGCGCCATGCCGTCGTACCGGCGATCGGAGCCGTAGTAGCGCAGCGCGTCGCCGCGGCCCGGCGCCTCGATCTTGATGACTTCCGCGCCGAGCAGGCGCAACAGGTGGGTCGCGAAGGGCCCCGCCATGACGTGGCTGAAGTCCGCGACACGAATCCCTTCAAGCGGTCGGCTCATTCGTGCTCCTGGTGCAGTCGATTTCTCCCGTTTCCATCAGGCCGGCGGCGATCCTGCGTGCGAACCTGAAGGTGGAGAGCGCGTCGATGCCGAAACGCGCGAGCGAACGTGCGCGCGCTTCGGCGTCGCTCTCGTAGATCTTCAGGAAGCGGGCAACATCCTCGGCCGGCATCTGGTAGAACTCGATGCCGTGCTCGCGGCCGGCGCGCAGCCCTGCCTCTTCGGCGGCGAGGATGCGGACTTCGAGCGCGCGCTCCCACACCTCGATGCTGCGCTCGAGGAGCTGCCGCAGCTCGGGGTCGAGCGACCGCCAGCGGCGCTCGCCCATGGCGCGCGCCGCATAGGCGCCGCGCGGAATGCCCATCGCGTTGAAGTAGCGTGCCACTTCGGCGAAGTGCAGGGAACGCAGCGTGTCCGCGGGCGCGACCACACCGTCGAGCACGCCTTTCGCGAGGGCCGAGTAGACCTCGCTCATGGGCATGTCGACGGGATCCGCGCCCAGGTGCCGCAGAACGGAGAGCAGCTCGGACGGTGCGCGGAGCCGCAAGCCCTGCAGGTCCTCGAGCCTGCGCACCGGGCGGTCGCGAGTGACGATGCCGGGGAGGTTGCCGCCCTGAACCGCGAGGACCTTCAGGCCCTGCAGCTCCTTCGCGAACTGCGGATCCGCGGCCTGCATGCAGCGGTACAGCGCGAGCTGCTGAGGTATCGTGCTCGTGCCGCCGTAGAACCCGGATTGCGCGCGGTGCAGATGCGCGCCCCCGCGCGCGTAGATCGGCGTGATGGTGCCGATGTCGACGAGGCCGTGGCGCAGCTCCGTCATCGAGTGCTCGGAGGAGAGGACGGAGCCGGACCAGAACGGGACGATCCGCACCCGGCCTCCGGATTCGCGTTCCACCCAGTCCATCCAGTCGCGATCCGCACGGCTGAAGGGATGGGTGGGCGCGTAGGGCGTCGCGTAGGTCAGCACCGTTACGCCCGGAGCGCTCCGTTCCGCGCATCCGGCAATCAGCAGCACGGCGAGAAGAACCAGCGCTCTCATCGGACGAGCCCGTTCCTGCGCAGGAAGTCCGCGACGTGCTCCACCATGCGCTCGTGGCTCCAGCCCTGCGCGTCGACCATGTCGGCCGAGAGCATCAGCGTCGGGACGCCCGCCTCCTCGAGGGCAAGCTGCGTCAGGCGCGTGCCGGACTGAGACAGGCGGTTGTCCGGAGGCACGAGCATCACCGCCGCGTCGATGCCGCAGCGCTTCGCCTCGCTCACCATCCACTCGTTCATCCAGGGCGGCAGGTGCAGCACCTCGTTCATCGAGCAGATGCGGCTCGCCAGCGCGTGCAGCGGTCTGTCGTGCAGCTCGCGGATGTACTGCGGGCCCGCGAACGGTGTGTACATCGACCACACGAACACCGCGCCGTACTTCTCCTCGAGGTCGCTGTAGAAGCCGGTGTCGTGCCAGAGGCCCGCAC
>QGVD01000104.1 GCA_003242685.1 Pseudomonadota bacterium
TTGTATAAAAGACAGGGGCTTTCCCTTCGGTGCCCTTTTCGGCGGGGGATAGAGGGACCCACCGCCCTTGAGCAGGATGCGGTGCACGTCGGCGACCATCGCGCCCACGTAGCGGCTCGAGTAGCCGTGCTCCTGCGCCCAGTCGAGATAGCGCTGGTAGCCTTCGGGGAAGGTGCGGCGATTGCCTTCGTTCACCGAGTAGCTCTTGTTCGCGGCGGGGATGCGCACGCCGCGCTCGACGAGCAGGAACGCGCCGACCGAGGGATCGAGAACGAACATGTCGACGCCGCGGCCGACGGTGAGCACGAAGATCGTGGACGAGCCGTACAGCACGTAGCCGGCAGCGACCTGCTGCGCACCGGGCTGCAGGAGCGAGGCGCGCGGATCGCGCGACCGGCGATCGTGCCGCAGGATGCTGAAGATGGTGCCGACGCCGCCGCACACGTCGAGATTCGAGGAGCCGTCGAGCGGATCGAACAGCACGCAGTAGCGCCGTTCGCCGTCCGACGACTCGCGCAGGATCACGGGCTCCTCGTTCTCCTCCGAAGCCACGATGGCGACGCCTTCGCGCTCGGCGAGGAGCCTGAGCAGCACCTCGTTCGCGATCACATCGAGCTTCTGCTGCTGCTCGCCCTGCACGTTCTCGGTGCCCGCGGCACCCAGCACGTCGTCGAGCCGGGCGCGGCGCACCTTCGCGGCGATCACCTTCGCCGAGATGGACAGCGCGGAGAGAATCCACGAGAGCGTCCCCGACGCCTCGGGAAAGCTCTCATGCTGCTGCAGGATGTGTCCCTGCAGGGTGACGAGGGGGCCGGGCGATACGGGCAGCTTCAGTTCTGCGGACATCTCGCGAATCCTTTCCTCGGACTGTGTGTGAGTGGAACCGGAAAGTCTGCCACCTCCGGCGGGCGAGGTGCCATGCCGGCGGCGGCGCGCCATGCAGGCAAAAAAAACCCCGCTCGCGCGGGGCCGATCGGTCGCTTGCTTGTTGTGGAGGAGTGTCTTCTCGTTATTATCCGGTCGCCTTGACGTCGAGGGACTTCGGTCCCGCCACGCGTGCGATTCTTCTTGTTGGTATCCGCTAGCTTGCTTCCTTCCCAGGGCCATGTCGGCCTGTCTGGTGAGGGAATAAGCAACGGGCATGCCAGAGGCGCACGTGAGGCGCGCGATGTGACATGTTGTATCTGCGACGTGGTTCAACTGTGATCCAGTGCGCGTTATGCGAGCTTTCGCATCCGTCGAGGACGATGGGCGCACGGCGGTTTCGCCCGGCACTTGTCAAGATCACCGACGCTTACACCGCTCCAGCGGGTGGTGTCGGGTAGGCTCTGGAACGCAAATCATTGAAAAGGCGGGCAATTCTCCCGGTTGACCGGGTGTAAATGAGCCCGACAGCTACGTACGCGAGGGGGTCGAATGAAGGGAACTCGGACGGCACGCACGTGGTGGCTGCAGGCGCTCGATCGCGCCCGGCTCGCCGTGCTCACCATGATGCTCGCAGGCGTCACGCCGGCATTCGCTTCGGATCCGCCGTTTCCGCGGCCGCCGGAGCTCGAACGCGACGTCCAGTTCTGGATCCGCGTCTACACGGAGATCACGACGAACGCGGGCTTTCTGCACGACGAGCGCAATCTCGCCGTCGTGTACGAGAAGCTCGAGTTCCCCCCGGACATGAGCCCGCGCGAGCGGCAGGCGCAGGTCGACCGTGCGCGCGATCGCATCGCCGATGCCCTGCGCCGCATCGCGTCGGGCGCCAGCCCGCTCTCCGCCGAAGAGCGGCGCATCCGCGATCTCTGGGGCGAGGAGGGCACACCCGGCCGGCTGCGCGAAGCCGCGAACGGAATCCGCTTCCAGCTCGGGCAGGCCAACCGCTTCCGCGAGGGACTCGTGCGCTCGGGAGCGTGGGAAGCGCACATTGCGCAGACGCTGGCGAACCTCGGCCTGCCGCCGGAGCTCGCCGTGCTGCCGCACGTCGAGTCCTCTTTCAATCCTTATGCGTATTCGAAGGTCGGCGCGGCGGGACTGTGGCAGTTCATGCGCTCCACGGGACGGCGCTACCTGCGCATCGACGGCGACGTCGACGACCGATTCGATCCGTTCCGCTCCACCGAGGCCGCCGCGCAGCTCCTCGCCTACAACTACCGCCTGCTCGGCACCTGGCCGCTCGCGCTGACCGCCTACAACCACGGTGCGGCCGGCATGCGCCGGGCCAAGGAAGTGATGGGCACCGACGACATCGTGAAGATCGTGCGCAACTACAAGAGCCGGACGTTCGGCTTCGCCTCGCGCAACTTCTACGTGTCGTTCCTCGCGGCGCTCGAGATCGACCGCAATCCCGAGAAGTACTTCGGACCGATCGAGCGCGCGCGCGAGCAGCAGTTCGTCGAAGTTCCTCTGCCCGCGTACGTGCCCGTGGCGGCGCTCGAGCGTGCAGTCGGAGTGGAACGCTCGCTCCTCAAGGAGCTGAATCCGGCGCTTCGGCCCGCGATCTGGGCCGGTGAGCGCTATGTCCCGAAGGGCTACCGGCTGAGGCTGCCCGCGACCGGCGAGCGCTGGACGCCGGAGCTGCTCGCGCAGCGCCTCGCGCCTTCGGAGCTCTACGCGTCGCAGCCGACACCGCGCGTGCACGTGGTCGCGCGCGGAGACACGCTGAGCGGCATCGCCGCGCGCTACGGCGTCAGCGTCGCGAAGCTCGCGGAGCTCAACGATCTGCGCGTCAACGGCATCCTGCGCGTCGGGCAGCAGATCCGTCTTCCGGGCGCGCCGACCGGCGCGGCAGTGGTCGCTTCGACCGCGGAACCGCCCGCACGCGTAACCCCGGCGTCCGCCGTGACGACGGCGCCGGCAGCCGAAGCGGTGTCCCAGTCCAAGGAACGCGTGTACATCGTGCGCCGGGGCGACTCTCTCTCGGAGATCGCGCGCAAGGTCGGCGTGAGCGAAGCGGAGCTCCTCAGGATCAACCGCATCCGCAATCCGAACTTCATCTACGAGGGTCAGCGGCTGCTGCTCGCGGAAGGCGCATCGACGGAGGGTGCGCCCGCGCCTGCGGTGGCAGGCGGTGCTTCGCGGACGGTGATCGCCTCGGCCGCGAAGGAGGAGCCCGCCGGTGCCGTGCCGCCGGCGGTCGCGCAGCAGGAGAGCGTCGAGGATGAAGTCGCAGTGGCATCGGTCGCTAAACCCGCCGCAGCGGCCGAGCCGGTCACGGAGGCTCAGGCCGAAGCGCTGAGCCCCGCGCTCGGTCCGGCCGTGGAGACTCCGCAGACGGCGGATCCCTTCGACTACTCCGTCGCCTCGGACGACACGATCGTCGTCGCCGCGGCGGAGACGCTGGGGCACTTCGCAGACTGGCTGGGAACCTCGGCATCGAGGCTCCGCAAGCTCAACGACATGAAACCCGGCCGGCCGGTTTACATCGGACAGCGAATCAAGCTCGAGTTCCGCCGCGTGTCGCGCGAGACGTTCGAGGAGCGGCGCCGCGACTACCACCGTACGCTCCAGGCCGCGTACTTCGCGGCTCACCGCATCGTGGGCACCGAGGTGTACATCGCCCGGCGCGGCGACTCACTGTGGACGGTCACGCAGCGCTACGCGAGCCTGCCGATCTGGCTGCTCCATCAGTACAACCCCGACGTGGACCTCAATGCGCTGCGCCCGGGCATGCAGCTCGTCATCCCGCGCGTCGAGGAAGTCGTCAGCGCGGGTGGCTGATCTCCTCCGCGGGCTGCACGGCGCCGTGACGTCGCAGGCCGGTTTCCGCTGCGCTCTCGCCCGAAGGCGCCACATGAGCCACGAACTCACCGAGACCGGTGATCGACTTCGGCGGTGCCCTGAAGCGCTGCAGCTCGCCATTGACGTCCCGGGTGACGATCGCGACCTGGCGTGCGTTCGCGAGGCACTCGAGCGCCGAGTACGGCATGCGGAAGTACCACTGCGTGCTCCACGGAACCGGCGCGACGTAGGGTGCGCGCGTGAGTCCCAGCTCCGCGGGCTCACCCGAGATGGGAACCGCATCGATCCGCTGCGAATCGCATTCCACTTCGGACTGCACGAGCGGAGTGTCACCCTGAGTCGCCGCGACCCAGAGGTATAGCGTGCGCCGGCCCATGCGGTTCGTTTCGAACGGGGCGAGGAATGCGAACGAAGCGCCGAACGCGCCGCGCCCTTCCTCGGGCTCCAGCTCGATCGGCCGCGTGAGCACCGAGGTCGTCGTGCCGGTCCCGGGGTCGAGCGTCTCGTCGACCGGTGCGACTGGTTGCGCCGCGCAACCGGCGAGCAGCAGCGTGCAGGCCAGTCCTCGCGCCGGGTTCTGCGGGATTCGACACCAGTTCATCGGAGTACCCCCTCGAGTGGTAGTCAGCCGGGCTCGAACGTGAACGCAGCAAGCTTCGTGCTCACGGCGAAAGGTCGTGGTCCCTCGCTGTCGTGTGATGGCTGCACGTCGCGGGCGGGGGCCGGACCGCCTATAATCGAGCAAAGTTTCGCAAGTGCTTGTTTAATCTTGAAAATGAAGCACATCCTGGCCGTCGTCGCCGGCATTTTCGCTGCGACCCCGGCCATCACGGGGGTCGCCCACGCGGATGCTCTGCCGAAGTTCGAGCACGTCGTGGCACGCACGTACGAGCCGCAGAGCATGCCGATGGCCGACCGCGTCATCGTCCGCAAGGGCGAGCGGCGCCTGTACCTGATGCGCGGCGACAGGATCCTGCGCTCTTACAACATCCGGCTCGGCCTCAATCCCGTCGGCCACAAGGAGCGCTCGGGGGACTTCCGCACGCCCGAGGGTACGTACCGGCTGACGCGGCGGAACCCGAACAGCGAATACTTTCTCTCGATCCAGGTGTCCTATCCCAACGAAGAGGACAAGCGGCGCGCGCGCGCGAACGGCTGGGACGCCGGCGGCGCGATCATGATCCACGGGCTTCCGAATCAGCCGCGGCATCCGCCCGAGTACTACGAGAAGCGTGACTGGACGGACGGTTGCATCGCGGTGTCGAATTCGGACATGGTGGAGATCTGGCTCCTCACGCCGGACAACGTGCCGATCGAGATCCATCCGTGACGCGCGCTCCGGCCGCGCAGCAAGGCAGGATGCGTGGATAACACAGTCGATTTCCAGGAATTCGTCGATGCCCGCGTAGGGCCGCGCGGCAGCAGTCTCGAGAATCTCTCCCAGGCCGAGATCAGCAAGCTCCTGGACTCGAGCCAGGGCGGGCTCTACGAGCTGTTCCGCAAGTGCGCGCTCGCGGTGCTGAACAGCGGCGAAGCCACGGACAACGCCAAGGAGATCTTCGACCGCTACCGCGACTTCCGCATCGAGATCCTGCGCGAGCCGTGGGGCGTCAAGCTCCAGGTGCACAACGCGCCCGCGTCGGCCTTCGTCGACGGGCAGATGATCCGCGGCATCAAGGAGCACCTCTTCGCGGTGCTGCGCGACGTCGTGTACATCTCGAGCGAGATCCTGGACGGCGGGCGCTTCGACCTCAGGGACTCGCGCGCGATCACGAACGCGGTGTTCCACATCCTGCGCAACGCGCGGCTGCTCGACTACAAGGCGCGTCCCAACCTCGTCGTGTGCTGGGGCGGTCACTCGATCGGTCACGACGAGTACAAGTACACGAAGAGAGTCGGCTACGAGCTCGGACTGCGCGGTCTCGACGTGTGCACGGGCTGCGGACCTGGCGCGATGAAGGGCCCGATGAAGGGCGCGACGATCGGTCACGCCAAGCAGCGCATTCTGACGGGCCGCTACATCGGCATCACGGAGCCCGGCATCATCGCCGCGGAGCCGCCGAACGCGATCGTGAACCAGCTCGTCATCATGCCGGACATCGAGAAGCGGCTCGAAGCCTTCGTGCGCCTCGCGCACGGCATCGTCGTCTTCCCCGGCGGCGTGGGCACGGCGGAAGAGATCCTCTACCTCATCGGCATTCTCCTCGATCCGGCCAATCGCGAGCAGCCGTTCCCGGTGGTGTTCACCGGCCCGAAGGAGAGCGCTGCCTACTTCGAGCAGATCAGTCGCTTCATCGAGGGCACGCTGGGCCGCAGCGCGCTCGAGCGCTTCAGGATCATCATCGACGATCCGGCGGAGGTCGCACGCACGATGGTGCGCGGCATGGAAGCCGTGCGCGAGTTCCGCAAGCGCTACAACGACTCGTACAACTTCAACTGGCTGCTGTCGATCCGGCCCGAGTTCCAGCTGCCCTTCGAGGTGACGCACGAGTCGATGCGGCGGCTCGAGCTCCATCGCGATCAGCCGCCGCACCAGCTCGCGGCGAATCTGCGCCGTGCGTTCTCCGGCATCGTGACGGGCAACGTGAAGGAGCACGGCATCCAGGCCATCGAGCGCTACGGTCCGTACGAGCTCTCGGGCGATCCGCGGATCATGGAGCTCCTCGACGAGCTGCTGCAGGCGTTCGTCGCGCAGCTGCGCATGAAGCTGCCGGGCACGGTCTACAGGCCCTGCTACCGCCTCGTCGCGTGACATAAGACGCTCGCAGCGTGTGTCGCGTCGCGAGCGCGCGCGAGTTGTGTGCTGCGCCGCGCGCTCGCGCGGGTTTCTCGTGAACCAGTTCCTGTCGCCGGTTGCGGACAAATCCGTACGCTGTAGCCATAGCTTCAGGAGTTTCCATGAGTTCGTCGAACAGAGGGCGCGAGGAATCGCCGCAGCCGGGAAAGGAGACGAAGCCGGCCTCCTCTCCGCCTGCGCAGCCTGGCGCGGATCCTTACGCGAACTGGCTCGAGCGCATGCAGCGCGCGCGTGCGCGCCATGCGGCGATCACCAAGAACCTCTACACCTGGGCGAGTTACAAGAGCTGGGCCGACCGGATGCGGGACGCCTGGAACGAAGAGCAGACCGAGCAGAAGCCGAAGTAGCGCGGTCCGCTGCGGTCCGGCACGTCGGCTAGCCGGTGACCGTCGGCGTCAGCGCGAGGTCGGGCTGCGGGGCCGGCTGCGCTTCGGGTCTCCCGAGCCATTCGATGAGGGGCTCCCACTGCTCCACGTCGTCGCGCACGACGTAGCTCTTCATCTCGTGTATTCCGATACCGAGCTCGGCGGCGCGGACGTAGTTCTGGGAGTCGCGGATCGTCGCGACGATCGGGATGCCGAGCGTCTGCAGGAAGCGCAGGAGCGACTGGTAGGCGAGCGTGTTGCGCCGGACGCGGTTGGCGATCACGCCGATGCGGTTGTCCTCGCGGCGGACCTTCGCGACGAGCAGAAGGTCTCTGATACAGCGCGAGCAGGCGTGGATGTCGATGTCGGACGGCAGCACCGGCACGAGGATCTTGTCCGCATCCCGGGTGAGCTCGGGCATGCGGTGCGCATCGATGGCGGCCGGTGTGTCGACGATCACGTGCGTCGTGCCGCCCGGCACGCGCAGCTGGAAGCTGCGGGTCGTCCGGCTGTCCCGTTCGAACGCGGCGATGACGTGGATGGGAGGATGCGGCGGCTGGCGCTTCTTCACCCAGCGCAGCGAGGAGCCCTGCGGATCGAAGTCCATCAGGACAGGGGACTGCTGCCGGGAGACGAGGTAGCTCGCCAGGTTGATCGCGATAGTCGTCTTGCCTGAACCCCCCTTGGGGTTCATGACGACGATGCGCTGCATGTGATTCCTGATATACGCTACGGCCGGTGACAGCCTACGCACGCGGGCCGCGGTCCTGCAAGCGCAGGGCGACCGGCGTGCGGCGACTGTGACATCCGGCACGCACATCGCAGAGGACGCTCCGTAGAGTCTTCGGGAAATGGAATTTCTCCTTCGTTTGTGGGACGAGGCCGACGACTGGACGGGTGCCTTCAGGCACCTCGCCCGCGCGACCCTGTCCGAGCTCTCCGCCTTCACGGCGCCGCTCGCCGCGGCGGCTTCCGCCGCGGGCGTGTGGCTGCTGCTGCCGCAGTATCGGCTGACGGCCGCCCTCCTGGGCTGCACGGCCACGCTGTGGGGTGTGTACCGCGGCGCGGGCGGTACCTGACGCCGCCCCGGCGGGGGTGCGGCGCCCGCGCTTGAATTTTCCAGCCCAGCTCCCAAGATCGCCGGCCCGTACTTCAGCGCGGGCGCACCGCGCGCGCCCCGCCTGCGATCGAAGGGAACCGCGAGCATGACGACCACCGAGAAGCAGACGCTCAGCTTCCAGGCCGAAGTGCGCCAGCTCCTGAAGCTGATGATCCACTCCCTGTACAGCCACAGGGAGATCTTCCTGCGCGAGCTGATCTCGAACGCTTCCGACGCGAACGACCGCCTGCGCTTCCGGGCCATCGCGGAGCCGCAGCTCCTCGGCAGCGAGCCGGAGCTGAAGGTCTGGATCGACGCGGATCCCGAGGCCCGCACGCTCACGATCCGCGACAACGGCATCGGCATGACGCGCGACGAGGCGATATCGAACCTCGGCACCATCGCGCGCTCGGGCACGGCGGAGTTCTTCCGCTCGCTCTCGGGGGATCAGCAGAAGGATTCGCAGCTCATCGGGCAGTTCGGCGTCGGGTTCTACTCGGCGTTCATCGTCGCCGACAGAGTCGAAGTGCTGACGCGCCATGCGGCCGCGCCGGCCGAAGAGGGCGTGCGCTGGGAGTCGAGCGCCGACGGCGAGTTCACCGTCGAGACCGTCACGCGCCCCGAGCGCGGCACCGCCGTGACGCTGCATCTCAAGGAGGATGCGCGCGAGTTCACCGATCCCTTCCGGCTGCGCGCGCTCATCCGCCGCTACTCGGACCACATCAGCTTCCCGGTCCTCATGCGCAAGGAGGGCGAGGCGTCCCTCGATTACGAAGTGGTCAACCAGGCCACGGCGCTCTGGACGCGGCCGCGCACCGAGATCAGGGACGAGGAGTACCGGCAGTTCTATCACCACATCGCCCACGACCTCACCGATCCGCTCACGTGGAGCCACAACAGGGTCGAAGGCAAGCGCGAGTACACGAGTCTGCTCTACGTTCCGGGGCGTGCGCCCTTCGA
>QGVD01000105.1 GCA_003242685.1 Pseudomonadota bacterium
CCGCCCCCCGCCGGGCCGACCGATTCTGAGGAGACACTCGCTCTGCTCGACGAGTGCGTCTCGCCGGCCACCATGGCGATGGCCGGTCCGCGCTTCTTCGGCTTCGGCATCGGCTGCTCGCTTCCGGTGGCGCTCGCGGCGAACTGGCTGGCCGGCGCATGGGATCAGAACGCGGCACTCGCTGCGGCGGTCCCCGGCGTCGCGCGGCTCGAGGAAATCGCGCTGCGGTGGCTCGTCGAGCTGTTCGGGCTGCCGCCGCAGACGGGCGGCGGCTTCGTCACCGGCGCGACTGTCGCGAACTTCACGGCGCTCGCCGCCGCGCGCAACGGCGTGCTCGCGCGGGCGGGATGGAACGTCGAGGCGGACGGACTGTTCGGTGCGCCACCGATCACGGTGGTGACGGGCGAGGAGGCGCATCCGACGCTGCTCAAGTCGCTCGGAATGCTGGGACTCGGGCGCTCGCGAGTCGTGCGCGTGCCGACGGACGATCAGGGCAGGATGCGCGCCGATGCGCTGCCGCCGATTTCGGGGCCGACGATCCTGTGTCTGCAGGCAGGCAACATCAACACGGGAGCGTTCGATCCCTTCGAGGAGATCGTCGACCGGGCACGGGCTGCCGGCGCATGGGTGCACGTGGACGGCGCATTCGGCCTGTGGGCGGCCGCCTCACCCCGGCTCGCCCATCTGACGCGAGGTCTCGAACGCGCAGACTCGTGGGCGACCGATGCGCACAAGTGGCTCAACGTGCCCTACGACTGCGGTATCGCCCTCGTGCGCGATCCGCACACCTTGCGTGCGGCGATGGCGATCACGGCGGAGTACCTGCCCACAGCGGTACCCGAGCGCAATCCCTGTGATTTCACGCCCGAGCTCTCGCGCCGTGCGCGCGGCGTTGAAGTCTGGGCGGCGCTGCGCTCGCTCGGGCGCGCGGGCGTCGCCGGGCTGATCGAGCGCAACTGCCGCCAGGCGCGCCGTTTCGCGCAGGGACTCGCCGCCGCCGGTTTCGAGATCCTGAACGACGTCGTGCTCAATCAGGTGCTCGTCGCGTTCGGCGACGCCGAGCGCACGCGGCGCGTGATCGCCGCGCTGCAGGAGGAGGGCACCTGCTGGTGCGGAGGCACCGTATGGCACGGGCGCACCGCCATGCGCATCAGCGTGTGCAGCTGGGCGACGACGGACGACGACGTCGAACGCAGTCTCGAGGCGATGCTGAGGGTGGCGGCGCGCACGCGCTGAAAGCGGGCGTCTGGAGGGAGTCGAAACCACCGGACGATCCGGAAATGTGGCAGGGGCGCGGCAGACGGCACGGAACGCGCGCCGCGCGGTACGATTGTTGCTGTCCAGGTTCAGCGGGAGTGCGAACGTGTTCCGCAGATCACTGATCCTCTTCCTCGCCGTGACCGGCGTGTTCGTCGGCGGCTGCCAGACGGTGCAGACCACCACGCCCGGCGCCGTCGGAATCCAGCGCAAGCAGCGCATGCTGGTGTCGGAACAGGAAGTGGAAGCCGCGGCGGCACAGGCCTACGCGCAGGAGGTCCAGAAGGCGCGCGCGAAGGGCACTCTCAACAAGGATCCCGAGCTCACCGCGCGCGTGCGCAACGTCGCGCAGCGGCTCATTCCGCACACGGCCGTCTTCCGTCAGGACGCGCCGGGCTGGAACTGGGAGATCAACACGCTGCAGACCGACGACCTCAACGCCTACGCGATGCCGGGCGGCAAGATCATGGTCTACAGCGGACTCGTCGAGCGCCTCAAGCTCACCGATGCCGAGCTCGCGGCCGTGATCGGCCACGAGATCGCTCACGCGCTGCGTGAGCACAGCCGCGAGCGCATCTCCCGCCAGTACGCGCAGCAGATCGCGCTCGCCGGCGCTGCGGTGCTCGCCGGCGTGCAGGGCAGCGCGCTCGATCTGGCGAACATGGTCGCGACCGTGACGTTCCAGCTCCCGCACGGCCGGGAGCAGGAAACCGAGGCCGACATCATCGGGCTCGAGCTCATGGCGCGCGCGGGCTACGACCCCAATGCAGCGGTCAGCGTCTGGAAGAAGATGCTGGCCGAGAACCAGAGCGGCCCGCCGGAGTTCCTGAGCACGCACCCGTCGCCGTCCACTCGCATCAGCGAGCTGCAGGCGCTCGTGCCGAAGGTCATGCCGCTCTACGAGGCCGCGCGCTCCTGAAGCGGGTAGCGGGGGCGGCACGGAGGCTGCAGACTCGGAACGCATGGATCGGCAGAACGACAAGCGGGCGCCGCCCAGGGTGGTCGTCGTGGGCTGCGGCTTCGGCGGACTGTTCGCCGTGCGCGCGCTCAAGCGCTCTCCCGTCGACGTGCTCGTGATCGACCGGAACAACTACCATCTGTTCCAGCCGCTCCTGTATCAGGTCGCCTCGGCCGCGCTGACTCCCGCGGACATCGCGCAGCCGATCCGGCGGATCCTCCGCAATCAGCGCAACGCCAACGTGATGCTCGGTGAGGTGAAGCGCGTCGCGCTCGACGAGCGTCGGGTGTACGTCGATACCTCGCCCGTCGCCTACGACTATCTGATCCTCGCGCCGGGCGCGGTCGACAACTACTTCGGCCACGAGGAGTGGCGCGAGTACGCGCCGGGCATGAAGGAGATCGAGGAGGCGATCCAGATCCGCTCGCGGCTGCTGCTGTCGTTCGAGGCCGCGGAGATCGAGGCGGATCCCGAGGAGCGCGCCGCGCACCTGACGTTCGTCATCGTCGGCGGCGGGCCTACCGGTGTCGAGCTCGCCGGAGCCATCAAGGAGCTCGCCGTCGACGTGATCGCGCAGGACTTCCGCTTCACCGACATGCGCAAGGCGCGCGTCGTGCTCATCGAGGCGAGCGACCGGCTGCTGCCGGCCTTCCATCCGGAGAGCTCGCGCCGCGCGCTCGAGCAGCTTCGCGAGCTCGGCGTGGAGGTGCGTCTCGGTCAGCCCGTGACACGGGTGCTGCCGGACGGCGTCGAGGTCGGCGGCGAGCGGCTGCGCAGCCGCAACGTCATCTGGGCGGCCGGCGTGCGCGCATCGCCGCTGCTCGACACGCTCGGCATCGAGCTCTCGAAGGGCGGACGAGCGAAAGTGGAGCGCGACTGCTCGCTGCCCGGCCATCCGGAAGTCTTCGTCATCGGCGACGCGGCGCAATTCGTCGATCCGGAAACCGGCCGCGAGGTGCCAGGCGTGTCTCAGGGCGCCATCCAGATGGGCCGTTACGTGGCGCGCGTCATCACCGAGGAAGTGCAGGGCCGGAAGGGACTTCGCGAGCGCGGTTTCCATTACGTCGACTGGGGATCGATGGCGACGGTCGGGAAGTCGCGCGCGGTCGTCGAGATCGGGCGAATGCGCTTCGGCGGGCTGCTGGCATGGCTCGCCTGGATGGTGCTGCACATCACGGTGCTGATCGGCTTCCGCAACCGGCTCGGGGTGATCGGAGAGTGGGTGTACAACTATGTGTTCTTCCGCCGCGGCTCGCAGCTCATCACGGGCCTGAGTCCCGCCCACCCCAAAGAGCTCGTCACGGCTTCTGCACATGGCGCGGGCCGCGGGCGCCGCTGAAGCGGCTGCCGGCGGACGCGCCGGCCATCGACTGACCGAGACACCGGCACCGGCGGGGCCGGGAACGACGCTGCGCGGATTCTTCGGCGTCTTCCGCTACAGCCGCCGCGCGATCGAGCTCGTCTGGAGCACCAATCGCGTGCTCACGGTGGCGTTCGCGGCGCTGACGCTCATCGCGGGCGTGCTGCCGGCTGCCGTTGCATACGTCGGCGCGCAGATCGTGGACAGCGTGGTCGCGGCCATCAACGCCGGTGGTCGCGATGCCTCGCGCGTCATCGAGTTCGTCGTTCTGGAAGGTGTGCTGGTCGCCAGCATCGCCGGCGCGCAGCGCGGTCTTTCGTTGTGCCAGTCGCTGCTGCGCGCACAGCTCGGTCAGCGCGTCAACGTGATGATCCTCGAGAAGGCGCTGACACTCGAGCTCGCACACTTCGAGGATTCCGAGTTCTACGACAAGCTCACGCGCGCGCGGCGCGAGGCGTCGAGCCGGCCGCTCGCGCTGGTCACGCGCACGTTCGGCCTCGCGCAGAACGCCGTCTCGCTCGTGAGCTACGGTGTGCTGCTCGTGCAGTTCTCGCCGTGGGCGGTGGCGATCCTCCTGCTCGCGGGACTTCCCGCCTTCATCGCGGAAGCGAAGTTCTCCGGCGACGCGTTCCGTCTCTTTCGCTGGCGCTCGCCCGAGACGCGCATGCAGATGTATCTCGAGACGGTGCTCGCGCGCGAGGACTATGCCAAGGAGGTCAAGCTCTACGGTCTCGGGCCGCGGCTCCTCGATCGCTACCGGGACATCTTCCGCAGGCTGTACCGCGAGGACCGCGCGCTCACCATCCGCCGCGACGCGTGGGGTTTCGCGCTCGGTCTGATCGCCACCATCGCGCTCTACGGCGCCTATGCGTGGATCGCGGTCACCACGGTGCAGGGTGCGATCACGCTCGGCGAGATGACGATGTACCTGATGCTGTTCCGTCAGGGTCAGTCCGCGGTGTCGGCGAGCCTGTCGGCCGTGGGCGGCATGTACGAGGACAACCTCTATCTCTCCACGCTCTACGAGTATCTCGACACCGAGGTGCCCCGGTCTTCAGGCACCGCGACGCGCGGTCCGGATCCGAGCGACGGAATACGCTTCGAGGACGTGAGCTTCACGTATCCGGGCGCGAGCGAGCCGGCGCTCGAGCACGTGAGCTTTCACCTTCCGCCGGGGAGGAGTCTCGCGCTCGTCGGCGAGAACGGCTCGGGCAAGACGACGCTCATCAAGCTCCTCACGCGGCTCTACCGGCCGACGTCGGGACGGATCCTGCTCGACGGGCTCGATCTCGAGGAGTGGGACGAGAAGGCTCTGCGCGAGCGCATCGGCGTCATCTTCCAGGACTTCGCGCGCTATCAGATGCTGGTGGGCGAGAACGTCGGCGCGGGCGACGAGCGCCACTTCGAGGACGAGGCGCGCTGGCGCGAAGCGGCCGAGAAGGGACGGGCGAGCGAGTTCATCGAGCAGCTCCCGCGCGGCTATCACACGCAGCTCGGCAAGTGGTTCCGCGAAGGGCGCGAGCTGTCGGGCGGACAGTGGCAGAAGATCGCGCTGTCACGCGCCTTCATGCGCACGCGCGCCGACATCCTCGTGCTCGACGAGCCCACTGCCGCCATGGACGCACAGGCGGAGGCGGAAGTCTTCGAGCACTTCCGTCAGCTCGCGCGCGACCGCATCACCATCCTCATCTCCCACCGCTTCTCCACCGTGCGCATGGCCGACGAGATCCTCGTGCTCGACCGCGGACGGATCGTCGAGCGCGGCAGCCACGAGCAGCTCATGCAGAAGAACGGGCGCTACGCGCACCTCTTCACGCTGCAGGCGCGCGGCTACCGCTGATCTTCGGCGTCGACTCGAGGCCCACCGCGCGCCGGATGGTCTCGGCGCCGTGCTCGAGCAGGAAGCGCCGGAACTCGGCCGCGATGGGCGAGAGGTGCTTCGCGCGCAGGTGAATGACGAACCAGTCGCGCACGACCGGCGTCCCGACCACGTCGAGCACCACGAGCCTTCCCGACTGCAGCTCGAGTCCCACGGTGTGCAGCGAGATGAAGCTGAGGCCCATTCCCGCCATCACGCCCTGCTTGATCGTCTCGTTGCTGCTGAACTCCAGCGTCGCACGCAGGGGGACGCCCTGCTCACGGAAGAAGTGTTCCGTGGACGCGCGCGTCCCGGAGCCTTCCTCACGGATGAGGAAGCTCTCTCCGGCGAGCTGCTCGAGTCGCAGACGGCGTCTGCGCGCGAGCGGATGGTCGGGCGGCGCGATGAACACGAACGGATGGCGCGCGAAGCTTTCGGCGATCGTGTCGAGCTCGCGCGGCGGACGGCCCATGATCACGAGGTCCGTCTCGTTCGTCGCGAGCTGACGGATGATCTCCTGCCGGTTGCCGACGGAGAACTTCACCGAGACTTCCGGATACGCGGGCGTGAACGCGCGCAGCAGAGAGGGCGTGAAGTACTTCGCGGTGCTCACCGCGGCGAGCTTGAGCGTTCCGCGCCGCAGGCCGCGCATCGCCGCGAACGTCTCTCCCGCGTTGCGCATGAGCTCGAGCGCCTCGTCGGCGTAGCGCAGCAGCTCCTCGCCGGCCGCCGTGAGGTGGATGCGGCGTCCGATGTGCTCGAAGAGCGGCAGGCCGACCTCGCTCTCGAGGAGCTTGATCTGCTGCGAGATGGCGGGCTGGGTGAGGTGCAGCTCACGCGCGGCGCGCGTGAACGACAGCTGCCGGGCAACGCACGCGAAGATGCGGAGCTGCCTGAGCGTCACGTTGCGCATGGTGCCTCCCTGCGCGGCTCGTATAAGAGCCTCTAATCGATGCGAGAACAATATCCGATTGGACCTAATAAGTCGCCCCGTCTCAGGATGTTCCCGCAAAGGCGGCAGAACCGTCCGAGGAGGCAAGAGGCATGCAAGGGCAGAGCGAGCGCAAGGAGCGCAGGACGGGAGCGGAGCGCTACAGGGCAGGCGTGCTCAAGTACGCCCAGATGGGCTACTGGGCACCGGATTACGTGCCCGCCGACACGGACGTGCTGGCGCTCTTCAGGATCACGCCGCAGGAAGGCGTGGAGCCGGAAGAGGCGGCGGCAGCGGTGGCGGGAGAGTCTTCGACCGCGACCTGGACGGTCGTGTGGACGGACCGGCTCACGGCCTGTGAGCGCTACCGCGCGAAGGCGTACAGGGTCGAGCCCGTGCCGGGCTCGCCGGGTCAGTACTTCGCGTACATCGCCTACGACCTCGATCTCTTCGAGCCCGGGTCGATCGCCAATCTCTCCGCCTCGATCATCGGCAACGTCTTCGGCTTCAAGCCGCTCAAGGCACTGCGGCTCGAGGACATGCGGTTGCCGGCAGCGTACGTGAAGACGTTCCCGGGTCCGCCGACCGGCATCGTCGTGGAGCGCGAGCGGCTCGACAAGTTCGGCAGGCCGCTCCTCGGCGCGACCGTGAAGCCGAAGCTGGGACTCTCGGGCAGGAGCTACGGACGCGTCGTCTACGAGGCGCTCAGGGGCGGCCTCGACTTCACCAAGGACGACGAGAACATCAACTCGCAGCCCTTCATGCACTGGCGCGACCGCTTCCTCTTCTGCATGGAGGCGGTGAACCGCGCCGAGGCCGCCACCGGCGAGGTCAAGGGTCACTACCTCAACGTGACCGCGGCGACGATGGAGGAGATGTACGAGCGCGCCGAGTTCGCGAAGGAGCTCGGATCCGTCATCGTCATGATCGACCTCGTGATCGGTTTCACGGCGATCCAGTCGATGTCGAAATGGGCGCGCAGGAACGACATGCTGCTGCACCTGCATCGTGCGGGTCACTCGACGTACACGCGCCAGAAGAATCACGGCATCTCGTTCCGCGTGATCTCGAAGTGGATGCGGCTCGCCGGCGTCGACCATCTGCACGCGGGCACGGTGGTCGGCAAGCTCGAGGGCGATCCCAACACGGTGCAGGGCTTCTATAACGTGCTGCGCGAGCCGCACAACCCGCCCGATCTGCAGCGCGGGATCTTCTTCGAGCAGGACTGGGCAGGCCTCGCCGGCGTGATGCCCGTGGCCTCGGGCGGCATCCACGCGGGACAGATGCATCAGCTCCTGCACTACCTCGGCGAGGACACCGTGCTGCAGTTCGGCGGCGGAACCATCGGGCACCCGATGGGCATCGCGGCCGGCGCCACGGCGAACCGCGTCGCGCTCGAAGCGATGGTGCTGGCGCGCAACGAGGGACGCGACATCTGGCACGAGGGACCCGAAATCCTCGCGGATGCGGCTCGCACCTGCGCACCGCTCCGCGCGGCGCTCGATACCTGGGGCGAAGTCACGTTCGACTACACGAGCACCGACACACCCGACTTCGTGCCGACTCCGACCGTGGCGTGAACGCGAAAGGACACGACATGCGACTCACACAGGGGACGTTCTCCTTCCTGCCGGACCTCACGGACGAGCAGATCCGTGCGCAGCTCGAGTACTGCCTGCAGAAGGGATGGGCCGTCTCGATCGAGTACACCGACGATCCGCACCCGCGCAACACCTACTGGGAGATGTACGGCAACCCGCTCTTCGACCTGCACGACCCTGCAGGGATCATGAAGGAGATCGAGAGCTGCCGGCGGACGTTTCCGAATCACTACGTCAGGGTGAACGCGTTCGACGCGACGCGCGGATGGGAGTCGCTGCGGCTCTCGTTCATCGTGAACCGTCCGCCGCACGAGCCCGGCTTCGCTCTCACGCGTCAGGAGGGTCCCGGCAGGCAGCAGCGCTATGCGATGCGCGCCTATGCGACGGACCGGCCCGAAGGCGAGCGTTATACGGTGGTTGAGCCGCGCACGCGGCGCGGGACGACGCAATGACCGCGGCGACGAACGGGGCACAGGAAACGCGCGCGTCCGAGCAGGGCTGCGACCTGCAGGAGGCGCTCCGCACCTCGCAGGTCGCGGAGGTGCTGGATGCGCTCGATCGCGAGCTCATCGGGCTCGCGCCCGTCAAGAGCCGCATCCGCGACATCGCGGCGCTGCTGCTGGTCGACCGGATACGCCGCGGGATGGGACTCAACGCCTCACCGCCCTCGCTCCACATGTCCTTCACGGGCAATCCCGGCACCGGCAAGACGACCGTGGCGATGCGGATGGCGCAGATCCTTCACCGCCTGGGCTACGTGCGCAAGGGACATCTCGTCGCCGTGACGCGCGACGATCTCGTGGGCCAGTACATCGGGCACACCGCGCCGAAGACGCGCGAGGGGCTCAAGCGCCCCATGGGCGGCGGGCTTTTAATACACCAGGCCTACTATCTCTCCCCCCCAGAAAACGAGTTCTCTTTATAAC
>QGVD01000106.1 GCA_003242685.1 Pseudomonadota bacterium
CCGCAACCGCGTGCTTCGTATCGAGAGGTGCGAGTGCGAAGCGGAAGAACGTCAGCTCGAAACCGAAGCGCTCACCGTCCGCGGAATCGAGGTTGCCCGTCACGTACCACCATTCGTGGCGGAAACCGGAGTGAGGTCCGTGATCGCGCGGGAACTCGAACGCGCGTATCTCTTCGGCGCGCTCGAAGCCTTCGCCGGGATCGGACAGCGCAGCGGAGATGCGTGTCGTCGGCACCCCGCCCGGTGAGCCGCGCGACCGCTCCGCATCGCCTGATTCCACTTCACCCGATTCGTCACGGTCCGTTCCCGCGACATTGCGCGCCCCTACTGCATCCGTCGGCGAGTCGCTTCGGCCGGAGCAGCCGCCGGTCAGACCGGCAACCGCTGTGAGGAATGCAAAGATGAACCGCGCAGTGGCGACTCGCATGCAGCTCACTCCTCGCGGATCTCGCTCGCGAGCGGCACCCGTCCGGCTCGCCACGCAGGATAGAGCCCTGCGACGAGCGCGGCAGTGAGCGACAGCAGGAGCGCATCGCCGATCTGCGCCGGATCGACGTGCAGATCGATTCTCCAGCCGAATGCGCGACGGTTGATGACGTCGATGAGCAGCACCGCCGCCGCGAGTCCTGCAGGAATCGCCGCGAGCAGCGCGGCGAAGCCCATGAATGCGGTCTGCGCTTCGATCATGACGGCGCTGCCGGCTGGCGTGAGCCCGAGCGAGCGCAGAATCGCGAGCTCGCGCGCACGTTCGAGCTCCCAGGCGAGCAGCGCGCTCACGAGCGCGATCGCGGCGACGCCCGCGGCGAGCCAGTACAGCACGCGTGTGATGACGAACGTGCGGTCGAAGATGCGCATGGAGATCTCGCGCAGCTCCTCGTTCGAGCGGATGAGCAGGATCTGGCGGTCCTGCACGGCCGCGCGCAGCCGTGGGATCACGCTCTGCGCCGACACTCCGGGTGTCAGATAGAGCCCGAGGGACGTGATCGCATCGTCACCCCACAGCGAGCGGTACACCGCACGATCCATGTACGTCGTGCCTCGGTCGTTTCCATACTCGCGATAGACACCGGCGACGTCGAACGCGCGTGCGCCGGTCGGCGTGAGCAGCACGAGTCTGTCGCCCGGCTCGAGCTGCATGCGCCAGGCGAGCGGTTCGGATACGACGATCGCGCCCTCCCGGAACTCGCGCCAGACGCGCTCCGGCTCGCCCGCCACGAGCTGGATGCCTTCGAAGCTCTCGGGCGCGGGATCGAGCGCGGAGAGCGGCACGGGCCCATGCTCCGCCGATTCGACGATCACGCTGCGCGTCGCGCTGTGATTGGCGATGCCCGGGACGGCGAGGATCGCGGACACGACCTCCGGCTCGAGTCTCCGCTCGGGACGGCCGAATCCCGGGCCGGGAGCCGAGACGTACACGTCCGCGCGCATCGTGCGCTCGAGCCACTCGCGCAGCGATTCGCGGAAGCTCTCCACCATCACCGACACGCCGATCATGGCCGCCACCGCCATGCCGAGCGCCGCGACGGCGACGCCGGTGCGGCTGAGTGAAGCCGCGACGTCGCCGAATGCGAGACGCATCAACGGGCTCGCCCGCCCCGACAGACGCGCCAGCAGAAGAGCGAACGCGCGCAACGCCGCCGGCGTGAGCGCCGCGACACTCGCGAGCAGCAGGAACAGCGCCACGAAGCCCGCGAAGAGACTGCGGCTCGACAGCCAGACGATCGCGACTGCCGCCGCCGCGAGCAGCAGACTCGCGAAAAGGAGCACGTACGAGAGTCGGAGCGTCCGGCCTTCGAGCACCGAGCGCCGCAGCCCGAGCTGCGGAGCGCTGTTCGCGACTTCCGCGGCGGGAAGCGCCGCCGCCACGAGCGCGACCCCGATTCCCGAAGCGAGCGCCTTGACGATTGAACCTGTCGGCAGGACGACCTCGCGCACCGAGACGACGAAGTAGAGATCGTTGATGGTGCGCGAGACGAGCGCGATGAGCTCGCGTCCGATCAGCGTACCGAGTGCAATCCCGAGCACCGCGCCCATGCAGCCGAGCACTGCCGCCTCGGCGAGCACGATGCCGAGCACGCCGCCGCGCGTGGCGCCGAGCGCTCGCAGGATGCCGATCGACCTGCGCCGCTGCACCACCGCGAAGCTCACCGCGCTGTAGATGAGGAAGATGCTCACGAGCAGCGCGAGCAGGCTCATCGCCTGCAGATTCGTCGTGAACGCTGCCGTCAGGTCGAGGTTCTGGGCCGCGCGCTGGCGCGCCTCGCGCAGATCCGTCCCCGCCGGCAGGAGATCGCGCAGATCCTCGAGGGCTTTCTCGCCTGCCTCGCCGGGCGGCGCACGCACGTCGATGCGCGTGAGTCTTCCCGCGCTGGCGAGCCACTCCTGCGCCTGCGCGATGTCCGTGAGCAGCATCGTCGCGCCGCCCGCGGCGTCATCGAGCGTCGCGACCAGCTCCGCCGGGTACGACTGTCCACCCACGAGCACTTCGAACGCGCTGCCCGGCGCCAGACCGAGCTCCGCTGCAGTGGATGCTGAGAGCATCGCGGCGCCCGGCTCGGTGATCCAGCGTGCGAGCCGCTCGATGGCTTCGGACTCTCCATCGTCCGGGAGATCTCGTCTCGTGCCCTCGTCTCTGAAGGCCGGGTCGGCGAAGAGGTCATAGCCCACGAGCTGCAGCGTCCGTCCTCCGACGGCAACGTACCCCTCGACGACCGGTGCGAGGTCGAGCGGCCAGCGCTGCCTCTTCAGCTTCGCGTACAGCTCCTCTTCGACGCCTTCCGGCCCCGCGACGATCTGATGCGTTGCCGCGCCGTTGACGGCCTGCATCGACAGCTCGAAGGCGCGGCGTGAGCTCGCGACGGCGATGTCCACGGCAATGACGGTCGCGACGCCGAGCGCGAGCCCCAGCAGCGCGAGTGCGAGCTGTGCGGGATGACGCAGCAGATGCCGCAGACTCGCGGCCCACAGCGTACGCATCAGGAACCGCCGGCGAATGCACCGTACGCAGGAGCGCCGACCTCGTGCAGGCGTCCCTCCCGCAGCTCGAGGACGCGCTGCGCGCTCGCCGTGACATCGTAGTCGTGGGTGACGATGAGCAGCGTCGCACCGCGCGTGCGCACGAGCGAAAGCAGCAGCAGGATCACCTGCTGAGCGGTCTCCTCGTCGAGATTGCCGGTGGGCTCGTCCGCAAGGATGAGGCGCGGCTCGTGCACGAGCGCGCGGGCGATGGCGACGCGCTGCTGCTCGCCGCCCGAGAGCGTATCGACGGCGCTGTGGCGCCGCTCCGCGAGCCCGACCTCGCCGAGCATCGCCGCGGCGCGGCGGCGCGCCTCGCGGCCGCGCACGCCGTTGAGCTCGAGCATCAGGCGCACGTTCTCCTCGACGTCGAGCGTCGGCACGAGGTTGAAGAACTGATAGACGAAGCCGATGTTCCGGCGCCGGAACAGCGTGCGCTCCGGCTCGCGCAGCATCGTGATCTCGCGGCCGTCGAACTCGATGAAGCCCGAGTCCGGCTGATCGATGCCGCTGATCAGATTGAGAAGCGTCGACTTGCCCGAGCCGCTGCGGCCGATGATCGCGACGATCTCGCCCGTCGCGATGCGTGCATCGGCCCGGTCGAGGACGCGGTGTATGCGGTTACCCTCGCGGAAGCTGCGGCTGAGCTGACGGATGATGAGCACATTCCTGCTCCTGTCGTCCGCCTACTCTACTGCGCACCTGCCGCGCGCCGACAGAGCCCGCGCGGGGCTCTCTCCGCTCAGACGTTCGCGCCCGGCTCGAAGCGCATCGGCTTCGCGACGCCCATGCGCGCGAGCTCGCGCAGCACGGCATCCGCCAGCTCGCGGTACGCGGTGCGGTCGAAGCGCGGCGCAGCATCCCAGTCGTAGGCCCAGGGATGAGCCGTGCGGAGCGGCTCCGGCTCGTCCGCATGGCGCGGTACGACGTGCGCGTGCAGCGCAGGCTCCAGGTTGCCGAAGATGGCGTAGTTGATGCGCACGGCTCCCGTTGCCTTGAGCAGCGCATCCCCGAGATGCGACATGTCGAGCAGGAACTGCGTGCGTTCCTGCGTGCCGAGCGCGTTGAGCGTCGGCACGACGGGATCCGGCAGCAGCAGTGCGTAGCCGCGCACGAACTGGCTCGCGCCGAAGACGGCCCAGCCGGAAGCGAGCCGCGCGATGACGCTCGGATCCTTTCCTGCGCGCGCGGCGGCGACCTGGCGGTGGATGGCGGTTTCGGTCTGCGTGTTCATCTATCACTCGCCGCGGAACATGAAGTACACCGCGCCCACCATGCAGAGCGCAGCCCACAGGTAGTCCAGCTTGAGCGGTTTTCCCATGTACCACACCGCGAAAGGCACGAACACCGCGAGCGTGATCGCTTCCTGGAGGATCTTGAGCTGCCCGAGCGACAGCTCGGTGTAGCCGATGCGGTTCGCGGGCACCTGCAGCAGATACTCGAACAGCGCGATGCCCCAGCTCGCGATCGCCGCCACGTACCACGGGCGGTGCCCGAGGTTCCTGAGGTGCGCGTACCACGCGAAGGTCATGAAGACGTTCGATGCGATGAGCAGCAGCGTCGTCGGAACGATGGCCGGCATGTCTGTCCCGGTGAGACTGGCCCGCGTGCGGCGCGTGCGCCGCGGGCCTCGTTGTCGTTCAGTCCACTTTCACGCCGAGCTCGGCGAGCGCCGCGCGCGTCGGCTCGTACCCCGCATGCACGATCCCGTGCCAGCCGCGCGAGCGCGCGGCCGCGATGTTGTCGGTGCGATCGTCGATGAACACGGTGTGCCTCGGATCGAGACCGAAGCGCCGCTCGGCCTCGGCGTAGATGCCCTCGTGCGGCTTCATGACACCTGCCACGAACGAGGGCAGCGCTCCGTGGCCGATGCGGTGCAGTCCGTACTCGCGCGACAGATGCGCCCAGTGCAGATCGCCGCAGTTCGACAGCAGGTAGACGCGGTAGCGATCCGCGAGCCGGTGGGCGAGATCGACCATCGCGGGCTGCAGATCGAACATGTCCACCCATTTCTCGTGCAGCGCCTCGAGAGTGGTCGGCCTGCGCGTGAGCGCCTTCAGCCGCTCGAGGAGCTTCCGCCCATGGATGCGGCCGGACTCGTGATCGTCGAGCCGGATGCGTTCGACGAGCGTATCGAGGTCCGTCGTCGGTGCCTCGTGCTCGGCGAGGAAATCGAGAATGGGTCGCGGGTCGAGGTGAACGAACACCCACCCGATGTCGAACACGACGTTGCGGATCAAGGCGCAGGGCTCCTGCCGAATCTCGCGGCGTTCCGCGCCGCGGGCGCGGACGATAGCACACTGCGGCGGCATGCAAATTGCTGATTCGCGCACACCTTACGCGCCGTGCAAAGGAGGGCTGCGATGGAAAGGGGAGACAAGAGGAAGTACACGGCGAAACAGAAGCGCATGGCCCGGCACATCGAGAAGGGCTATGAGTCGCGCGGCGTCTCCGAGGATGTTGCGGCTGCCCGCGCCTGGGCTACCGTCAACAGGCAGACGGGTGGCGGCCGGAAGGCCGGCAGCGGACGCAGGAAGCGTGCGGGCAGCCGCACCTCGACGGCGGGCCGAAGCACACGTGGCGCCGGCGCACGCCGGAGCGGACGGACCGCAGCGACCCGGTCGCGCACGACGCGTTCAGCCGCAGCGAAGAAGGTGACGCGCGGCCGTACGCGGCGTGCAACGTCCGCGACGGGCCGCAGGCGCACGACGCGCGCGCGGCGCAAGTGAGCGCATGGCGCGCCCCGGCGGGTACACGTCAGCCTTCCCAGGAGCGCACGCGGCCGGTGTCGACGTGCAGGAAGTCCGAGCGCGGGTAGAAGCCCACGCCGCCGCGCCGTAACTCGAGGGCGAGGTCGCGCAGCCGCGCGGTCGGAAAGCCCTTGAGCCGCACGTCGATGGCGCGGCCCTCCATGTGGAGGCTCCGCGTCGCGACGCCCCGGCCCTGCGCCTTGAGTCGCGCGTTCGTGGCGGGCGAGCGGTAACCCGAGATCACCTCGTAGCGTGCGTCGCGGCCGGCGAGCCGCGCGAGATCGCCGAGCAGATCGAACAGCGCGGGATCGATGGGGTGAACGTCGCCCGACCGATGGTCCCTGAGCAGATGATTGAGCTTCGTGAGCGCCGTGGCGACGTAGCCCGCGGCGTCGCGGAACGCGACCTGCACCGTCTCGGCCGTGTGCGTGTTGAAGAGCTCGAGCCAGCGGGGCTCCCGCACCACGCGGGACAGCGTCGCGCCGGTCGAGGTCAGCGGTTCGGCTGTCGCGACGGCACCGAGCGGCAGAGCCGCTCCACCGAGGACGGTCAGGAAGGCGCGCCGGGTCCAGACAGGTTCTCTCATGGGCGGGATGGTGGCGCGCCGGCCGTCGTTCAGGCAAGTGCCGGCCGGCCGTCAGAGCGGGAACGGCGTCACGGTCCCGAGATCGCCGGGCTTCGAGTTCACCGAGACGACGGTGGCACGCGGGAAGAAGTTGAACTCGGAGGCGCTCGCCCAGGTGTAGGCGCCCATTGCCTGACCGACGATGAGATCACCGGCCTCGAGCTTCGGCAGCATCAGGTTCTCGGCGATGACGTCGATGCTGTCGCACGTGGGCCCGGCGAGCACGGACGGCAGACGCTCCGAGCCGTTGCGCAGCGGGACCACGGGATAGCGCGCGTGGTCGTACAGCTGACCGCTGTATGAGCCGTACAGGCCGTCGTCGAGGTAATACCACCAGTGGCCTTCCCGCTTCGCGCGGCCCATGACCGAGGCCACGCCGATCGCTGCCGGACCCACGATGTAGCGGCCCGGCTCGGCGATGACGCGCACCCGCTTGGGGAGCTGCGCGAGCGCCGCGCGGATCGGCGCGCAGAAGCGGCCGATGTCGGGCACCGGCTGCATGTACTCGATCGGGAAGCCTCCGCCGATGTCGAGCGTGTCGAAGGTGCCGAGCCTCTCGCGCCGCGCCGCCGCGATGAGCTTCGCGCAGGCGTTGATGGCCTCCACGTGCTTGGCGGAATCGATCGCCTGCGAGCCGACGTGGAATGACAGCCCGCGCACGTCGATGCCGAGCTCGGCGGCGAGCCGCGCCAGGGCGAGCACGTCCTCGGGGTCGCAGCCGAACTTGCGCGAGAGGTCGCACACGGCGCCGGGAGAGCGGAACGAGACACGGATGAGGAGCCGCACGTCGCGCGCGTAGCGCTCGAACTTGCGGATCTCGTCCGGATTGTCCGCGACGAAGGTTCGTACCCCGAAGTGAACCGCGTTGCGGATGTCCTCGTCGCGCTTGATGGGATGGGTGTGGATGCAGCGCTCGGGCGAGATGCCGAGCCGCGCAACGAGCTGCACCTCGCCCGTCGTCGCGAGATCGAGGAATCCCCCCTCATCCACGACCGTCTCCACCACGGCCGGGTGAGGCATGGGCTTCAGGGCGTAGTGCAGGTCGACGCCGGGCAATGCCTTGCGCAGCTTCCTGAACTGGGCCCGCACGCGCGCGCAGTCGACGATGAGGAGCGGCGAGCCGAACTCCCTCACGAGACGCCGGATCTCGTCCGGATGGAATGGATCGATGTAGCGCGCCTTGCGCGGCTGGCTCGGCATGGAATGGCTGACCCCGGAAAAGGAAGCGGGCCGGAGCCCTCTTGCAGGGTTCCGGCCCTTCGTGCGCAGGGTCGCAATTGTAGGAAAACGTGACCGCCTGACAAGGCCGCGCGCGCTCGTCTGCTGCATTCTTCCGCACCATGAGCGTTCACACGCCCACCGGCGATCCGCGGCACGAGCTCGAGACCCTGCTCGCCTCGCGCTTCGCCCTGATCGTCGTCGAGACGCGCGAGGAGGCGCGCGTGCTCGATCTGGTGCTCGAGGCGAGCGCCAGGGTCCGCCGGCCGCAGGGCCGGGCGGTCTTCCAGTGGACCGTCACCGAAGGGCTGCGCCGGGTCGATGTCGAGATGGGCGGGCCTCAACGCTCGCTCGCCGAGCCCGCGCAGCTCCTGCGCCACCTCAAGGCGACTCCGGTCGCGGGCATCTACCTGCTCCTCGACTTCCATCCGTATCTGAGCGATCCCGTCCACGTGCGCATGCTGAAGGACATCGCTCAGGACCACGACCGGGTGCCTCGGACCATCGTGCTGGTGAGTCACGAGGTGGCGCTGCCGACCGAGCTCGAGCACCTCGCCGCGCATCTGCGGCTCGCTCTTCCGACTGCCGAGGAGCGCCGGGCGATCGTCACTCGCGTCGCGCAGGAGTGGAGCACGGCGAATCCGGGGAAATCGCCGCACCTCGATCCGCACGCGCTCGAACGAGTGGTCGAGAACCTCAACGGTCTCACGGCGCCCGACGCCGAGCGCCTGGTGCGGCGCGCGCTGTTCGACGACGGCGCGCTCACCCTCACCGACCTCTCCCGCGTGCTCGCGGCCAAGTACGAGCTCCTCAACCGCAGCGGCACGCTGTACTACGAGCCGGACACCGCGAAGTTCGCGGACGTCGGCGGCATGAAGAACCTGCGGCAGTGGCTCGCGAGCCGCAAGGCCGCCTTCGAGCGCAGGGTGGAGGGTCTCGACCCGCCGAAGGGAGTTCTCCTCATCGGCGTGCAGGGCTGCGGCAAGAGTCTCGCGGCTCGCGCCGCCGCCGGCATCCTCGGCGTGCCGCTGCTCCGGCTCGACTTCGCTGCGCTCTACAGCAAGTGGCAGGGCGAGTCGGAGAAGAACCTGCGCGAGTCGCTGCGCACCGCACAGAGCCTGGCGCCGTGCGTGCTCTGGATCGACGAGATCGAGAAGGCCAACGACTCCGGCGCAGCGGACGAGGGGGTCGCGCGGGGGTGGCTGGGGAGTTTTACACG